>JAHDBH010000049.1:0-14545 GCA_020630495.1 Saprospiraceae bacterium | reverse complement strand
GCAGATTAGTTGACTCTTTATATGATGTCTTGGGTAATATCCAAATCGTGCGAAATGAATTTTTTGATTGGACTTCTCATCGGTATAAGTGACAGATATTCAGTGGTCTTCGTGGAGAGACTAGACTTAGCCGAGCGAAAGTTTTTTTGACAGACAGATACCGGATCTGTTGAGCATTAATTGTCTTATGACTAAATCTGTCGAGATGCTTCGCACCGAGGATCTACCTGCCGACAATAGGTGGGTCTGCCGATTACAGGTGGTACCTGACGCTATTGCAGCTAGCCGCTTTCTATCTAAACCTAATGCATGCAATGGGATATAGGCATATCCTACTGCGATGTGGCGCGTCCTTACGTGAAGTAAACAACATGTCCATACCTACTTGCTGATAGGAATCATAAGCTTAGTATTATCATCTAGCACCATGATCTATCAGAAGATGTAAGCTTCAGGCGGATGCTTGGAATGGCTTTTCTGAAGTCAAAGCCAGAGCACAAAGCTAGAGAAGGCGCCGACAGAAAAAAATAGCCCCACCCAGGGAAGAGGTGGGGCCGAGGATCCAATAGGCGCGCCTTGAGGACGCAGATTCGGGGGTTACGAATTGAGGATCATGGGCGTACTTCAGTGAGTACGGCTGCATTGTGTGAATTAGGTATTGATTTTATATCCCTGTTTTATACTCATGTCCTGTATCCACGGATTGTGACCAGGTCGGACAACTTTTTTACATTTTTTTCTAAAAAAACGGATATAATCACTTGTATGCTGTCTCAGCATCGTTGACTATGCCACGCGAAGATTAGGCGCAGTGCTCTGGTGTAGTATGGGCAAGGCTCTATAGTGCATACGCTCGTGCACACAGGCTGTGGCCAGGACATCCATCTCGCAGTAGGCTACTATGCTGTCGATATCTTCTAGCTTATAGTAATGGTGACCTACTTGTGATCCATCGATGCCACCCTTTGGGCTATCTATGCTAAGCACGGCACAGAGACAGTCTAGTGAGATATACGACTTATAGTCTCCATACTTCCAAAGCTCGAGCGTATCTACGATGTGCTTGACTTCCCATGGTTTCTTGCCTTGCACATTTATGACGGATGGGATAGGGATGCCGTGAGCCAGCATTCTTCTGCATAGATACGGCAGGTCAAATTCTCGGATGTTGTGGCCGCAGATGCGAGTCTGACCTGAGCTGAAGTGCCGAGACATCATCATAGCAAAAGAGTCTAGGAGCTCGTACTCATCATGACCATAGTAGGACTTGATACGTAGCTGCGGCACATCGTCATCTGTAGAGATGCGACCTATGGATATACAGATTACTTTGCCATACTCAGCGTAGATGGCGGCTTTATCTTCATACAGGCTGGCGATATCTGCACTAGTGATGTCGCTGCTCCCGTGCTCATAGCGATGCAGGCGAGTTGCTTTCTTAGTCCATAGTCCCTGCCACTCAGAGCTGAGCTGGCTGTATCGCCTCTGCTGTGAGACAGTTTCTATGTCAATAAATAGCAAATTTTGGTGATTTTGGGCCTTCTGCATAACATCGTCGTGTAAGTGTAGTTCTTTTACACACATATCAAAAACTTCGACATTGTGACCGTAAACAAGAAAAATAATAGCATCGCCATCTGGATTTTCCTCACGCTTGCCCTACTAGGTACTGCTGGCTATCTCTTCTATGCTAAGTACGAGAAAGAAAAAGTCATTCTAGAGCAGAAGCAACTGCTCGCAGATCAGGAGAAACTCACTTATGAACTCAATAATAAGGTAGACGCCATGATGGATGAGCTCGATGAATCCAAAGATGAGAACTCCCAGCTCTCTGAAATGGTGGATGCTCAAAAGCTTGAAATAGCTCAGCAGAAAAAAAGGATCTCTGGCATGATCAGGTCTCAGAAAGATTTACAAGCAGCTCAGACTGAGATTGACGAACTTCAAAGCCTCATGTCTGGTTACCGCCGACAGATAGAAGATATGAAGCTAGAGATTGCCTCGCTCACGGCGGCCAACACCGAGCTGGTAGATAGCAACGTCCAATTGACCACAAGAGTGATCGAGATACAGGAAGAAAATGATGAGCTCCTCACTGTTAAGGGAGACCTAGAGATGCAGAAGGACCTGCTCAGTAAATCCAATGAGGAGCTCAACTCCCGGGTCAATAAAGCATCAGCAATTAATCTTGACTTTGCAGAGGTGGACGGCATCCGTATCAGGTCCAATGGGTCACCAGCCAAAACTCGCAGCAGCAAGAAAGCCACGGGCATGCAGCTATGCATAGATCTCAGTGACAACGCTCTTGTATCTGAAGCGCAGGAAACGCTCTACCTACGTGTATCGTCACCAGGTGGTGAGACCATCACTACTAGCGACAAGGTCATGCAAGTCTATGATGCCGCTGACACAAGCACTGATATGCTGTACAGTGCATCGTATACCGTAGACTACAGCGGTGCAGATACGGAGTGTATCCTCTGGGAGCCAGGCCTGCCATTGAGTCCAGGTAACTATGATATAGAACTCTATAATAAAGGCCACCTGATGGCTAGTACCTCCTACGAGTTCAGATAGGAAATTCTCGCTGAATTACAGAACAATCTGGCTGCTCAATTATCTTCTTAGTAGAAGGTGCCTATATGAGCAAAGAAGAAATCATAAATCCTATTGACCCAGATAAGATAGTAGATAATCCGGGCTTAGTAGAGTTTGGCCATCACGTAGGCAGTGCGGCCATCGTGCCAGCTGATAAGTCTAAGCTGCTAGGAAGATCGATGTCGAGCATGCAGGAACAGACTGACATGCAACTCGGGCAGCTCAAGCGACAGATGGAAGCCCTTATTCACGAGGCTAAGGAAATCCATGCAAGAAAAGAAATTTCAGAGCGTATATATGGTATCAAGTTGGGCTTTAAGCCTGTGATCAGTAAGCTGTACTACCTTTATCAGCGAGAAGATCACAGCCATATGCTCTCGCTCATAGCGCCAGATGAGTGGGGGAGATCTAGCCATCCAGCATACATAGCTTGCGTAAAATTACTTAGTGATTACACTTGGGACATTCAAGACAAGGACGAGGACCTCTTCAGTGAGTTTATGTCTTAAGTGGATATGTCTCCATACCTTCCTTTCGGCATCTCTACTGGCACAAGACTTTGAGGAGACCTCTTTGCTAGCTCTCGAGGATTATCCTGAGGTCAATATCCAGGCGCTATCCTTAGATCCTCACGGCGACTTGTTTGCCTATGATCGTCGTAGCATCTATAGGGTGGATCATGGCAAATTGCATCCCATCACACAGATTGTGGATGGCAGCATCGGCAACATTTGCGCGACAGCGCGCTACCTCATCGTATCTACGCAAGCATCGACTTACCTCTATGACAGAGAAGAGCTCCAATGGGAAGAATACTTGGGCTTGAGGGATCTCCAGGACTGCGGATCAGACGATGAATTTAGCTATATCACCGCCTCAGACGGCCTATATCACACGGCCAGATACGGGATGCATAGACCTGAGAGGCTTACCACGGCATTTGCGGGACACCGCCTATGTGAGTGGCGAGGTAAGGTCTACATCGCAGGTGCCCGAGGCCTGCATGTGATAGAATCCCCTGAGGAGATAGTCCCCCTGCTGCCAGATCCAGCGACTGAGGTATATCCATCAAGTCGAGGGCTTGTGCTCTATCACGATGGCAATCTATCGCTTTGGGATGGTAGCGAGAGGCGCATGCTGCTGCAAGATATGGATCTAGAGAATGTGATGGTCATAGGAGACTATGTACTTATATCAGCTGCGCGCACGCTATATCTTCTCGATCTATCATCTCCCGAGATTGCACTGCGGACTACAGACGACTTGATAGTGCCCGCATACAGCGAGCAGAGCATTTCTGAGGAGAAATTTACCGTGGTCTTAGGAGAGGACATAAGCGTATGGCGATCAACAGGACGCATAGAGAGTGCATTGCTAGATCGTGATACCTTGATGCACCTCTCAGATGGATGGGTGATTTACCGCAAGAGTGGAGAGCAATCGGCTATCATGGATCTTACAAGTAATCGCGTACTTGTACATGTGCCAGAGGATGTGACATCTATTGCTGGATCTACGGACACACTCTATGTAGCCTCTAGAGGACGAGGTGTACTGCTTCTGAGTGATGATCTGACTACTCGATGGATGCAGCCTACAGCTGATGCAGTGGAGTCACTCACATACGCGCCAGATGGACTGATCATCGAGACCGCCGCAGCAGTGATCATGGCAGCGAAGCAAGATGGTCATAGAGTAGATACTATGATGAAAGCTTCTGCAGATGTATACCAGCATCAGGGTCGACTATATCATATGTCTGGAGATAGTCTTCTGTCTGTCTCAGCTACTGGTGAGACTTTGCTAGCAGCGGGAGTCGGAGATCTCTTTTGTGAATGTGAGGATGAGTTGTATTACGTGCAAGGAGAGCAGCTGATAGCTGCATCTGGTACATACTCACTCACAGCTCCGGCTGCATTGATTCGCCAGATGTACTGTACGCAGTCGAGTCTTCTGCTGCGGAGTGATAGCTCTCTCTGGGCATTTTCAGAGGGACGATTTAGCCATATAGAGTCACTGTCGCATGATGTGACGGTACATGCCGATAGGAATGACTCAGATGTCCTGATCCGGCGAGGCAATCAGCTACATCGTCTGCATCTGCCAGTAGCCATGAGCCTTGATAGCCCGCAGCTGAGGATAGAATCTGAAGATGCACGTCTTTATAGACGCTCTTCCTCGGTCTACGACATTGACTGTGCTAGCTCGTGCGATATCTCTGTCTTACCCACGACCCTGTACCGCCAGGGTAGATCACAAATCAGATCGCGTGCCGCAGGCGGATCATGGTCGAGCTGGAGCTATGATGACAAGATTATACTTGCTACAGCAGATCTGCAGTCAGGTGTAGAGGTACAGCTCAGGAGTGCAGCTGGCCAGCTCAGTCAGTCAGTAAAGCTCCATGATCTCGGTAATCAAGCAGATAGCTCTGGCTACGGTATCTTGGCTGCAGTGGTAGCAGCATTGCTCGGCGCGCTTGTCATAGCTATAGTGGTACTCCGCAGACGTGAGCGTCAGCAATCCATGGCGTCACGTACACATCGCCGTAGATTACAACAGCAGCGCATAGCTGAGCTCGAGCAAAAATCGCTGCAGCTGCAGATGAATCCACACTTCATCTTTAATACTCTTCAGAGCATCAGGAGTCAGGTAGCACAGGGAGATCCAGCGAGATCCGATCAGCTCATCACTCAGAGCAGTAGACTTATGCGCGCTACCCTGGATCACTCGAGATCAGAGCTAATATCCCTAGAGTCAGAGATCGCATATCTCCGCTCGTATCTGGATCTGGAGAGAGGCCTGAGATCAGCCTTCAGCTACGAGATCACAGGAGATGAACTACTTGATGAGTCCGCGCTGGTCATGGTGCCTCCCTTGCTCCTGCAGCCATTTGTAGAGAATAGTATAGTGCATGGTCTCAGCGGACTAGACAGACCTGGTCAGCTCACGCTTCACTTCACGGATCAGCAAGATCACGTACTAGTGTGCATAGCAGACAATGGTCGAGGCCGCGCAGCTGCGCAGGCCAGAAGAGACCTGAAGCATACTTCGCATGCCATGGACATCATCGCTGATCGTCTATCGCGTCATAGCGCCGAGCCGATTCGCTATGAGGATCTCTACGATGACCAAGGAAAGCCTATTGGTACACGCGTATGGGTGAAGCTTCCTATCTTGGAGCCATGATTAAGACCTTGATCGTAGAAGACACTAGTGTGCATCTAGATCAGCTCCTTGAGGCGCTGAAGCACCAAGAGCATATTTATGAAATATGTGCTACCGCGAGCAGCGTAGAGAGTGCTGTAAGGCTGATAGCGGATCATCAGCCAGAGTTGCTCTTTCTAGATGTTGAGATCGAGGGTGGTACGGCCTTTGATGTATTGAGGGCTTTGGACGTGGTCCCAACTCAGATCATATTTGTGACGGCGCGTGAGGAGTTTGCTCTGGAGGCTTTTCGCTGGGCTGCGCTCGATTATCTACTCAAGCCAATAGATGCCGAGATCCTCTCTGAGACACTTAGTCGCCTACCTCAGCAGCCGGATATCAAGGCTTCACAGCTAGATATGCTTCATAGTTTATTGGCTCAGAATGTGCCAGAGCGAATTGCCTTGCACACTCAGGAAGAGATCCTGCTGGTCTCGGTCAGCGATATCACACGATGTGAGGCAGATGGCAACTATTGCAAGATCTTCATTGAGGGTCAGAAGCCTGTGCTCATAGCCAGACCACTCAAGGAATACGATCAACTTCTCTCCAAGCATGGTTTTCTGCGAGTACACCAGTCGCACTTGGTCCAGCAGCGGCTGGTACGCTCCTTTGTCAAGACAGACGGTGGCTATCTGGTGATGGATGACGGCGTCAAGATTCCAGTTTCTACGCGGCGACGGACGATGGTCATAGATGCCCTTACGCGATAGCTGGAGACCCTTTCATCAGTAGATTCTCGCCAGGCCACGAGACTCGCGTAGTGGTCAATTGTGCCTCTGTCAACTATCCGCCACAGTGTGTATAGACAGGTAAGTCTTATTGGCCTTTTCAGGCAAATGCGTATCAGGTAAAAGCAGTAGTTGTATGTGGTGGATGGTGCTCATGATCGGCCTTGTCAGGCAAATGCCAGCTGCTCTCAAAGATGTGAAGAATACCTAAGCATACTTATCCAGAGGAAAACTGCCTGCGGTATGCTCACACAAGGATGGTGGCCTACCACAGCTGAGCTCCTCTGGGGCTCACAGTACATCTGATTCCGTCCGCTGCCTCGGAATGGTGATGAGATATACCGTAAGTAGAGCTCAGTGCAGTAGACCACCATCCAGTGATCCTGCTGATCTAAGAATTATAAGCTCATGAGCGTGCGGGCTCGGATGTATCCACAGAGCACGGACTCACTATCTTGAGTAGGACGGTGCTTTCTGATTCTTGAATGATACGGATACGATCAGTGCCACGTGACTGGATGCGCACTACATGCCCATCTTCGTTTTCTACATACACGAGATCATCTATGAGATCTGCTTTTTCAGGGCAGTAGTCAAGTAGATTGATGAGGATATGATAGGCTTCTGCGATGCGCACCTGCTGTAAGCTTACTTGTACAGTCGTCTGATCTGGCGATCGGGTATAGCTCAGCTCATGCTCTCCAGGGAAGCTGCGCTGTATACCTACATATCCACTGTCTACTGTGGTCTCTATCGACCCAGAGTAGTCAGATCCAAGGTATCCGTCATGGGTCATATCTGATAGGTACGACTCGAGCAGGATAGGTAGATCCTCACAGTTGACCACGTCATAGCCAAAGAAGGGCATCGGCATCGTACTCAAAAATCCATCAAATGCATATCCTACCTGGTCTCCATACTGGACATAGATCCAGTGACCATCTAGCCACTCCACGCGATCATAGCGTGCCCAGTGTACGGTGTCATTGATGATGCGGACAGATTCGCCATAGTCCATGATGGCTAGCACGCGGGCACCAAAATCTGGTGTGCTTCGTAGTTTGAGACCACTAGAGGCTACCACAAAGAGCTCCTGATCCTGCTGGTAATCGAGCACAGTGATCGGCTTGGTGATCGGTTCTGTGATGGGCTCGGTGGCTGGATACTCTGTAAATGCGTGACTAGAACCAAGGGCAAGCGTGGACAGAAGGAGGATGAAGATTGACTGTTTCATGATACGATGATTTAAAAATGAAGAAGGATAATGTTTCTGATTACACTTGCAAGATGCGCTGTCCATCTTCGAGATCCTAAGGGCACTGATTATCCGCGACTACTGAGCGATTATCCGTGACATAACTGTGCATACTGCATGACCGTGGTATGACACTTGAGCAATCAGTCCTCCAGATTGGCTTCGGATTATGCTGGCTTGGCTTACCTTCGGGACAGATACTGAATACATAGTACGTCCCCTCTATGAGATCAAGCATACTTCTAGGCCTTGTGGCCATACTGCAGTCTTTCCCGTCTTCTAGCCTCACGCCAGTTGTCACTCAGCAGCATGACTTCTACATCACAGACCCGTGGTTTAGAGATTGGGTGCAGGTGAAAGAATCTACATTGGATATTAGTTTTCACCAGCTCGAGGTGGGCCACGAGTATACGCTGCACTGGAGCGTGCGCGATCCAGAGATCATATTTCATTACAGCTGGTCAGAAGAGCAGATGAGTGTAAGAGCTCACAATCGTCGTACACTCCAGTTTGTGCCCACTAGTAGTACAGTGGATCTTCAATTTTCCTATGATGATAATACAGGTATCTTGGATGAGCTCGGTATATCTCTAAGCGATCAGTCGTATGAGTCTAAGCGCAAGAAAAAAGGCGATGGCCCCTTGCGTCTTGTGCCTGGAGACATCACTACAGGAATTCCTATTGAGGAATTGATCACCGAGACATTTATCAATGCATCATGTTTTGACATCCAGAATATCACATTCAATGGTGATGCGGCACGTGGGTTAGCAAGATTTGAGAATGCCGAAGATCTTTTTGGCTTTGACGAAGGATTCATGATGAGCACTTTTGATGCTCCTGTAGTTGCTGGTCCCAATTTTACGACCAATGATACAGGTGGGCCAGCGGATGATATTGGCGGTGGATCAGATTCTGACTTAAGTCAGATCAGTGGTAATGCCATTTTTGATGCGCAGATCGTCACCTTCACGTTTACACCCACTGTGGAGCAAATCTCATTCAACTATGTATTTGGATCTGAGGAGTACTGTGACTACGTCAATGCGGTGAATGACGCTTTTGGTTTTTTCATTAGTGGACCTGGCTTTGCTGGTCCATTCCAAGATGGCGCGGAGAATATAGCGTTGGTGCCAGGAACGGCAGATCCAGTGTCAATCAATTCTATCAATTGGACCACCAATTCAGAATTTTATGTAAGTAATGTGCCTATAGGTCAACCACAAGCGGAAGGCGGATGCACACAGGCGGAGCTCGACGCGCCACCTGTGGCTCCTGGGGATATTATCCTTGATGGATTTACCGCTAAGCTGCAAGCTGTGGCGGATGTGATTCCTTGCGAGGAGTATACGATCAAGCTTGCCATAGGAGATGCTTTTGATTTTCAGTTTGGCTCTGCGGTATTTCTAGAGGCCAATAGCTTTTTTATTGGAGATAATATTGATTTTGAGGTAGTGACCAACAGTGAGGATGGCATGACGGTCCTTGAAAATTGTAGTGATGATGAGGCTTGCATTGTATTTACGCGTGACGCAGAAGGGGCTGATGATGAGGTACGGATACCCATCGAGGTAGAACCCAGCTCTCAAGCTACTGAGGGTGCGGATTTTGCGACACTTCCTGATACAATTATTTTTCCTCCGGGCGAGACGGAAATTGAGTTTTGTCTTACTGTGCTCACTGACGATATTCTGGAAGACATAGAGACTGCCATTCTGAAAATCAGTAATGTCTGTCCATGTGAGGATCCACTAGTAATGATAGATATCAGGGATTTGCCACCGCTTACAGCAGAGATCGTGGGTGACTCCACAGTCTGTGAGGGTGATGACCTAGATCTAGAAGTTATCGTCACCGATGGAGCTGGGGGATATACCTATGATTGGAGTACAGGCGACACGGATCCCATGATCACCGTCACGCCCGCTGGCCCTACTACCTACTCGGTAACTATTGCAGATCGCTGCGGCCAGAATCTCGTGCTGGATAGAGATGTTGATATTGTCTCCCCACCGACGGCTGAGCTGATGGGAGAGGTCATCCTTTGTGAGAGTGATATGGACTGTGACTCCCTAGAGGTCGCATTTACCGGAAACGGTCCATGGGAGATCACATACGATAGAGACGGTGTCCAGACCACTGTCACCGATATTACAGATAATCCTTACCACGTGCTGGTATGTGTGCCAGGTGTATACTCCCTCACAGCTGTAGCAGATAGAGGCTGCCCTGGGGAGGCAATGGGCGAGATCGAGGTAGAGCTACTGGATGTCTCTATACAGTTGGATTCTATGATCGTGCCTTGCTTTGGTGATTCTACAGGTGCTGTAGATCTCACAGTCACAGAAGGAGTGGCACCCTACACATATCTATGGGAGCCTGGCGGTGAGACGACAGAAGATTTGATCAATGTACCTGTGGGGGTCTACAGTGTCACCGTGACAGATGCCAATGGGTGCTTCACTAGTGAGACTGTGAGTGTCCTTCAGGAAGATCCGATTCTCCTTACCCTTGATGATGTCACCCTGGTAGGCTGCGAAGGGCCCAATAGTGGTGCGATAGAAATCACCATCCGCGGTGGAGTGGGACCATATACTTATGACTGGAGCGATCCAGCTCCAGATGTGGAGGATCCCACAGGCATTCCAGCTAGCAACTACTCTCTCACCGTGACTGACGCAAATGGATGCCAACAGATCTTTACCAATCTAGACTTGCCAGCAGATCCTGATGTTCCACTTGCTGACGCTGGTCCTGACACAACTCTTACTTGTGACCGACTCGTCATCGACATTCAGGGATCGGGCTCTACGCCTGATGGGCCACCCACGGTGACATGGAGTACAGCAGACGGTAATATCATTTCGGATCCATCTGAGTTTACTATCACCATCGATCAAGCAGGCATCTACTACCTAGAAGTGACTACTCCAGATGGGGGATGTAGCGACATAGATTCTGTCATAGTGACGCTAGACCAGGATCCCCCGAGCCTAGATATAGCTGCAGATAGCCTTCGGCTGACCTGTGATAATCTCAGTCCCACACTAGTAGCACTAGGCGATGCTGGTCTGATATATCAGTGGGCTACAGTGGATGGTGAAATCACTGGGCCAGCCGACCAGCAGTCTGCCGTGGCTGCACAGCCTGGTACATACCTAGTCACAGCCACTATCGCTGCTACAGGCTGCTCTGCCACTGATAGCATCGTGGTGATAGCGGATACGACGAGTCCAGCTCTTGCTGTCAATCCACCAGAGCCTATCACCTGTGCCGAGACTACCACCTGGCTGGTGGCAAACTATGATCTATCAGATGATCTGATCATTGACTGGACTACCATAGACGGTAACATACTTAGCGCTGCCAACGAAGATTCCATACGGGTAGATAGTGCTGGAACCTATACGGCCACTCTTACAGATACCACCAATGGATGCAGTACCGCCAGAGTTGTGACTGTCTCAGACCAGAGAGAATTCTATGATGTACGCATAGCTGAGCCATCTGATCTTACATGTGTCAGGACCGTGGTGACGCTAGATGGCAGCGGCTCAGAAAGTAATCCTGATCTCGAAGCCATCTGGCTCAATCAAGATGGTGACACGCTTCAGATATCCGATGATCTCTTTATAGATGTGACGGAGCCTGGTGAGTATACACTCACCTTGAGACATGTCACTACTGGCTGTGTGAGTAGTATGACTGTATCGGTATTTCTTGATGACGACTTACCAGGTGCCGAAGTTTCCTTCAGTGATACGCTGAGCTGCAGTCAAGTGAGCGCGATAGTACGAGTAGAAGTGACTGAAGATGTGGACTCGCTTAGCTATGATTGGAGTACAATTGATGGTGGAATATCAGGTCCAGCTGATCAGTCAGAAATCACCGTATCGAGTGCAGGGACCTATACCGTCATCGTGACTAATAGCATCTCTGGATGCATCTCTAGTGACTCGGTGTTTGTGCCTGCAGATACAGATATACCACAATTTACTTTTGACCAATCTCCTAGTATAGGCTGTGATCCTATGACAACTGCTATCAGTATCACGGTAAGCTCGGACGCCTCGGACCTTGAATACGCGTGGTCTACTACTAGCGGTACTATCACAGATGGAGGCGCTGGTACTGGGATCACAGCAGGTGCGCTTGGATGGTATGTGGTCACAGTCACTGATACTAATCTTGGATGTATCGCTGTCGATAGCATTCTGGTAACCGATGCTACGGAGTTTGCTGCTATAGAGATTCCAGACACTGCTGTAATAGGCTGCGCAGTGCCTTTGATAGTGCTGGACGCTACTGGTTCCAGCTCTGGGAGTCAATACTCCTATGCGTGGTCTACGGATGCAGATAATATATCTAGAGACACGATAGGTCTACAAATCTATGTTGATGCGCCTGGTGAGTATGTGTTCTCTGTGACGGATATGAGTAATGGATGCATAAGTCGAGACACTACTACGGTCATTGCTGATACGACAGCACCAGTGATCCGAATAGACCAGCCCGATACACTTACTTGTGCGGTGCTGGGAGTGACGCTAGATGCATCTGCTAGTACTGGTGATGATCTGAGTTACAGCTGGTCTACAGTAGATGGGACCATCATGGCTGGTGCCGACTCGCCTTTGGCGGAAGCCTCGGAGCCTGGTACTTACACGCTCATGGTCACTGACGCTGCTAATGGTTGTAGCACCATGGCCAGCGTGCTTGTACTTGCCGATAGAGTAGAACCCTTAGCGGCAGGAACATCGCGGGATACGCTGTCATGTCTCACTCCGAGCATTACCCTATCTGGTATAGGCAGTGCTACAGGAGCTCAATATACTTATCAGTGGACGGGACCTGCTGGAGGGATCCTCAGCGGTGCTACAAGTCTAGAGCCTGAGGTCTCAGATATAGGTGACTACGTGCTTACCGTGACCGATACACAGAATGGCTGTACGGCTGACTTTACGGTGACTGTAGTGGCCGACACAGAATCGCCTGTAGCAATTATCAGCGGTGACGGCTCAGTGAATTGTAATAGCCCTGTGGCTCTCCTAGATGGATCCAATTCCTCTCTGGGCGCGGGATTTGAGCTGGAATGGTTCCTAAATGATGTACCAGTGGCAACTGATGTATCGAGCCTATCTGTTGTGGAAGCGGGTACATACGTCCTAGTCATTACTAATGTGGATAATGGCTGTGTAGATAGCGATACGATCATGGTCTCTGTTGATACGCTAGCGCCTATGCTCTTACTCACTGGACTAGACACACTTACCTGTGCTCGACCTATGGTCACAACAGATATATCCACTTCTGCCTTGACATCTCGCACTGCGCTCACGTGGACGCGAAGTGGCTCAGTCGTGGCGGAGGACACTCAGACTCTTAGCATTACCGAGCCCGGTGAATATAGCATCACAGCAAGAGATACTGTCAGTGGCTGTGAGGATGTGATTGACTTCACCGTCGCTCAAGACGCTACGGACCCTGTGGTCAATATCGTCGATCCAGAAATCATTACTTGTGACCGCGGGCAGGTAGTGCTGAGTCCTACGACCATGCTACCACAGTGGAGCTATAGATGGGCTACTACAGACGGTAGTATCGTATCAGGTGCATCGAGTCCAGATGTGACTGTGGATGGTCCAGGGACATATGTCTTGATTGTCACGGATGTGGATAATGGATGTACCACAGAGCGATCTGTGATCGTATTGGCTGATGTTGCCACACCTACAGTCATCATAGCCGAACCAGAAGTGCTTACCTGTGAGCTAGAGCAGATTACTCTAGATGCTGGTGCTAGTGACGATGGAGCCGCGATCACGTATGAGTGGAGTACCGATGATGGTGTGATAGATGCCCTCGGTGATGGACGGTCTATACGAGTGAGTGGGGCTGGAACCTACCAGCTGACGGTGCGTGATACGACTACCGGATGTAGCACCACCGAGAGCGTCACTGTGAGCGAACAGAGGACTGATCCTAGGGCGGAGTTTCGTATAGTGCAGCCAGGATGTGAAGATACCACAGGAGCTATCTCATGGACTGTCATCACAGGAGTCGCACCTGTGGAGGCGAGTATCGATGGAGGCGCTAGTTTCCAGACTGTAACAGAGTTTGGTGGTTTGCGTCCTGGTGACTATACGGTCATTCTACGAGATGCCACAGGCTGTGATGTAGAGGAGGCCTTCACGATATCGCCAACCCCTGTGGCGGACTTGACTCGTCTAGATGAGGCGATTACGGTCAGGCTAGGAGACAGCTATCAAGTAGAGTTGGAAATACTGACAGGAGAGGAATTTATAGTGAGTTATGAGTGGAGTCCTGTAGAAGGCCTTAGCTGTACAGATTGCCTGCAGCCAATCATCACCCCGCTCGTATCTCAGACATATCGCTTACAAGTCACTACCACAGCAGGCTGCATAGTGGATCGTCTAGTCAGGATTATTGTAGACAATACGCCTAGGATCTACATTCCTACAGCATTTAGCCCCAATGACGATGGAGTGAATGATGTCTTTACAGTCTACGCTGATGATGGACAAACTGCAAGAATCCGCGATCTATCTATCTACGATCGATGGGGCAGTCTGGTCTATCGTGCAAGTGACTTCCCGCCTGGCTCTGAGGATCACGGCTGGGATGGCACCTTCCAAGGTGAAAAAGTCAATCCGGCTGTATTTGTATATAGAGCGGAGGTGCAACTGATCTCTGGCTTAATCGTGCAGCGTGCCGGCGATGTGACAGTGGTAAGATA
>JAHDBH010000048.1 GCA_020630495.1 Saprospiraceae bacterium | reverse complement strand
ATCGCTCCGATAATCTCGCCGAGCTCTGTGATGCCATGGCGGAGATCAAGTGCGAGTAAATCTGTGCTGCGACCTTCTGTGATGCCGTCTTGCACGCGCTGAAGGCTCTGGGTGGCGAGTGTGAGTTGGTGATGGTGACGGGCATTACTGACTACGATGGAGCCAGCTGCGTCCTGGCTTTTTTTCATGATATCTTGGAGAGCGGATGCTAGTAGATCTGTGTGTACCCCGTTTTTGGCCGAAAGGCTGATAACTCTGCGCCTGCCTAGCAGCGTGCTCACCGCCTCCTCTACATCATAGCTGTGACATGCGTGAAAGCTGTCAATCTTATTGAGCAGAACGATAAGGTGCTGATCTGGTCTCAGGCCTAGCGATTGTACCTCCCCAACGATCTCTGCATGATCCTCTCGGATCTCCGTTACATAAAGCACTATAAATGCGCGCTGCAGCTGCTTTCTCGACCGCTCTATTCCGAGGCGCTCCACCAGATCATCTGTCTCGCGCAGTCCCGCTGTATCTATAAATCGATAAAGCTGACCGTCGAGTTGCATTGTGTCTTCGATGACATCGCGAGTGGTGCCAGCAATATCCGTGACGATAGCGCGATCCTCTCTGAGTAGATGATTAAGCAAGGTGGATTTTCCACTATTAGGTGGTCCGATGATGGCTACTGGGATACCATCTTTGACGGCATTTCCATATTTATATGATTCTACTAGATCATTTAAAATAGGTAAAATATCAGTGAGCAAAAGTGTCATCTGCTTTCGGTCAGCAAATTCCACGTCTTCTTCGCCGAAATCGTTTTCGAGCTCCAGCATACTTGCAAAGTGCAATAAGCGTGCACGGAGATCTGCGATCTGCTCAGAGAATCCCCCTCGCAGCTGTGAGCGCGCCATACTGTGCTGCGCAGCGCTCTGTGCACTGATAATATCTGCTACCGCCTCTGCCTGTGCTAGATCAAATCGTCCGTGCAAATATGCACGCAAAGTAAATTCGCCCGGCTCGGCCATCCGCACACCGAGCTGCATATATCTCTCAAGCAATTGCTGGATGATATACGCGCTTCCATGGCAGCTGATTTCCACCAGGTCTTCCATGGTGTACGAGCGCGGTGCACGATATATGGTGATGACTGTGTCATCGAGTGTAGCGCCTGTGGCATCACTGATACGTCCGTAGTTCGCTGTATGACTATCCCTCGCAGCCAGATCTATATCTGTGGTCTGATTGACGATGTCTATAACTCCATCACCACTAAGTCTTATGACTGCTATGGCCGACTCGCCAGGAGCGGTAGATAAAGCTATGATCGGCTCAGCCTTACTCATAATTTATCAGCTAGAAACTCTCCTGTAAAGGAGTTTTTTACTTTAGGCAGACCTTCTGGTGGACCTTGATATAATAAATGACCGCCGTCACGACCTCCCACAGGACCGAGGTCTATGACCCAGTCTGCGCTTTTAATGACATCCAGATTATGCTCTACGACGAGTACGGTATGGCCGTTTTCTACTAGAGCATTGAGCGCATAGAGCAGCTTTTCTACATCGTGAAAGTGCAGCCCCGTAGTGGGTTCATCGAATATAAAAAACAAGCGCTTATCTGATCGATCCTTGAGCAGATAACTCGCGAGCTTGAGGCGCTGCGCCTCACCGCCACTTAGTGTACTACTCGCCTGACCCAGTTTTATATAGCCTAGTCCGACATCGTATAGCGGCCGTATCTTTTTCAGGATATCCGCCTTACCTTCAAAGAATTCCATTGCTTCCTCGACGCTGAGCTCCAGAATCTCATGGATATGCTTTCCTTTATACTTTACCTCGAGTATTTCTGATTTAAATCGCTGACCATTACACTCTTCACAGATCAATTGCACGTCAGCGAGAAATTGCATCTCGATCGTAATTTCACCATCACCTTTGCAAGTCTCGCAGCGACCGCCTTCCACATTAAAAGAAAAGTGCTTAGGCTTATATCCTTGGATTCGCGCCTGTGGCATATCTGCCATAATGCTGCGGATGCTATCATAGGCTTTTACGTAGGTGACAGGATTGGACCTAGAAGATTTTCCTAGGGCACGCTGACCTATGTATTCCACTTCATCAATAAGCTGCACGTCACCGCTGAGCTTGGGGTCACTGTGATTGCCTGTGTACTCTGTGACGGTCTTGAGCTTGGGCAGGAGGACATCTCGTACGAGTGTCGACTTTCCGCTGCCGCTCACGCCCGTGATGACGATAAGATTTTGTAGAGGTAGCTCTACATCGATGCCTTTCAGATTGTGCGTATCGGCATCGTGCAGATGTATTTTATTGACTTGTTTGCGACGGTGCAGTGGGAGCTCTATATTCTTATTTCCCGTGAGATAATCACTGGTCAGATTTTTCTTGGCTTTAAGGAATTTTTTATAGCTGCCGCTATAGTTAATTTCACCGCCGTGGATTCCCGCACCAGGCCCCATATCTACGATATAATCAGCATTTTCTATCACCGCCTCCTCGTGTTCTACGACTACGACCGTATTATCTAGATCTCGGAGATTTTTGAGTACAGCGACGAGTTTTTCTGTATCTTTTGGGTGTAAGCCTATACTTGGCTCATCGAGTATATAGATGGAGTCTGTGAGATTACTGCTCAGCGTACGTGTGAGGTGTATCCGCTGAGTCTCTCCACCGCTGAGCGTCTTTGCCAATCGATCTAGCGTCAGATATCCTAGACCTACTTGCAGCATGGTACCTAATCGAGTTTCTATCTCGAGCAGCAACCTACTTGCAATCTGACGATCGTGATCACTGAGATTTAATGCTTTGATGCGCTCCGCGAGCATATCGATGGGCGCATCTATAAGTTCTGCTATATTGCGACCATCCACTTGTACGTAGAGTGCCTGCTCATTGAGCCGAGCGCCATGACATTCTGGGCATGTGGTGCGACCACGATAGCGTGCCATGAGCACGCGATTTTGTATTTTATAGCTTTTTTGTTGGAGTTCCTCAAAGTAATCATTGACACCCTTGAAGTGGCGGTTTCCCGCAAATACTAACTCGATCTGCTCTTTAGTAAGGTCTTTGACAGGGGTGTGTAGTGGTAGATCAGATGTACCAGCTTTGCTGAGCATTTTAGTTTGCCATGCCTTCCCGCGCGTACTGCGCCATGGCGCGATGGCTCCATCATAGAGCGTACGAGTTGGATCAGGAATGACTTTTTTGCGATCGATACCGAGCACGCGACCATAGCCTTCGCATCGCGGACAAGCACCCACAGGATTATTGTAATTAAATAACTGTGGCGTGGGCTGCAAAAACACGATTCCATCCAGCTCAAATCGATTATTGTACCACAGCACTTCTCCATTGTCCACATGGATGTAGCAATCACCTTCGCCTTCGTCAAATGCGGTCTGCACCGAGTCCGTCATTCGCTTGGCTAGCTCTCTTTGCTGATCTTCATCGCCTTTATCCGATGGAAGGGCAAATCGATCTATGAGGACTTCATAGTCTGTAGACTTGTCCAGTCTCCGCCTGAGATCCTTGTTGCCACTCTCTAGGAACTCTTGCATATCGATCATTTCGTGATCCTTGTAGAGTCTTGAGTAGCCTTTTTGTATGAGATGATCTATTTCCTCAGCGAGAGTGCGCTCATAGTAGCGCCGCGACAGCGGTACCGTCAGATGTATGCGCGCACCTGCTTCCATTTCTAGCATATCATCTACCACATCAGTGACAGAGTGCTTAGTGACTTGCTTACCACTCACAGGCGAATAGGTCTTTCCAATACGCGCATAGAGCAACCGCAGAAAATCGTAGATCTCCGTCAAGCTACCCACAGTAGACCTCGCGGATCCTGCGCTGACTCGCTGCTCTATAGCGATGGCTGGTGAGATGCCTGTGATCAGATCCACCTCGGGCTTTTTCATACGACTGAGAAACTGGCGCGCATAGCTGCTGAGGCTCTCTACATAGCGCCGCTGCCCTTCGGCAAACAGCGTATCCATGATCAGCGAGCTCTTACCTGATCCTGATAGACCTGTGACCACGATCAGCTGATCCTTGGGTAGGATGAGATCAACGTTCTTAAGATTATTGGCACGAGCGCCTTTGATATGGATTTCTGTATCTGTGGACATGCAGGTTCTTGTGTTCACTCACCTAACCGTAGGTAGGGTCATTTGTTTCTTTTACTATGGAGCTCCATGAGCCTTCTCTACGGTGGAAGGTCGATAAGGATCGTCCTACATTAACAAGGTGAGTCAAGGGAGCTGGCGACCATCCGCTTCGCTATATCTCAAAAGTACCTTACCTTTACGGTAGCAACAGGAGCGGAGCCACTCGGTTAATGTTGTGTTAACGAATGCGAGACAGTAGGGCATCTTGCAAGATTTGGCCTACTTTTCGTACTGTAAATCACTTTCATACACCTTTAATCAGACGCATATACAAGTAGCTGTACTCTAAAAATTCTTATTGGTAAGCGGATTTCCGCATCAAAGTAATTGGACTATGAGACAGCTCGAAGACAAAGCCTTAATAGAGGCTTACCTAGGTGGTAGTGACAAAGCGTTTGAAATACTTCTCACTCGACATAAAGACAAGATCTATACATCGATCTATCTGTTCGTAAAGGATCACAGCGTAGCTGACGATATCTTTCAAGATGTATTCATCAAGATCGTAGATACCCTCCGCAAGGGACGATACAATCACGAGGGCAAATTTGTCCAGTGGGCCATGCGTATCGCTTATAATATGTGTGTAGACCAGTTTCGTCGCAACAAGCGCCGTACTAAGGTCAAGCCAACGGATGACTTTGACATCTTTGATGTCCTAGAATCCTCAGATGACAACATGGAGCAAGCTATGATGAAGGATCAGACGTACAGCAAAGTCCGTGATCTTGTGGATATGCTTCCAGAGGAGCAGCGCGAAGTGGTGATCCTGCGTCACTATGCTGACATGAGCTTCAAAGAGATCGCCCAGTTGACAAGTGTAAGTATCAATACGGCTCTAGGCCGAATGCGCTACGCACTCATCAATATGCGCAAGCTCATAGAGGAGAAAAATGTCGTCCTCCGCTAGTAGCTACCACACTTTCTTAGCTATTTTCACCCTATGATCTATGCCTATGAGGGTGTCATACCCGTGATCCACAAGAGCGCGTACGTGCATCCGCAGGCTACTGTCATAGGCAGCGTAGTCATAGAAGCTGATGTATACATAGGGCCTTCAGCCGTACTGCGTGGAGACATAGGTCATATCCATATTCAGATAGGCAGCAATGTCCAGGAAGGCTGTGTGCTACATATGTTTCCTGGTAAGCAAGTCACTCTAGAGCCATCCAGCCATATCGGTCACGGCGCTGTGATTCATGGCGCGCACATAGGTCGCAACTCTCTCGTGGGCATGAATGCTGTCCTCATGGATGATGTCATCCTGGGAGAAGAATGCATCGTAGGCGCGCTGAGCTTTGTGAAGGCTGGCACTACCCTACCAGCCCGCAGTCTCGCTGCAGGTAATCCCGCACGCATCATCAAGCAAGTCTCTGATGAGATGATCCAGTGGAAGACGCGCGGCACCCAGCTGTACCAAGGCCTCCCAGCGAGCTATCACAACAGTTGCAAGGAAGTCAAGCCACTCCGCGACGCAGCGGAACAGCAGCAGTTACCGCGCCTTGATTATGAGAGGTGGAGGAAGTGATGTCATGAATGATAGGTAGATGATTGACGCTTCTAGACGTAATTATAGCCTGATTGTCCCAAGCCGCGATTACAACTCGACCATCAGCCCTGATAGTGATCAGGTAAGAGTCTTTCTAGCCGTGTAATCTGATCAGCTGCAGGAGGAGATGAACAGAAGTAAATTTGTGCTGTACTCATGGCAGAAGTCCTTGCCCACTCATTTAAACGTAACACTCCCACCATGCCTGACACCATCAAGAGCTACATCAAAGGACACTGGATCGCCGGAGACGGCGAAGGTATCCCTGCCTATCATGCTATCACAGGCGATCTCATAGGCCACTCCAGCAGTGAAGGACTAGACTATGAAGGCATGCTCCAGTACGCTCGCAAGACGGCTAATCCGGTGCTGCGACGCATGACATTCCGTGAGCGAGGACTCATGCTCAAGAAGCTTGCCCTCTTCCTTCATGCTCGCAAAGACAGCTACTATCCAGTCTCCTATATGACTGGCGCCACCAAGGTGGATAGCTGGATCGATATAGAGGGCGGAATCGGCAATATATTCGCCAATGCCAGCCTCCGCAGACGCATGGGTGATCACCCGTACTACATAGATGGAGACGGCATACCGCTCAGCAAAGAAGGAAGCTTCTCGGCACAGCACATCATGGTCCCCAAGACTGGCGTCGCCGTACATATCAATGCTTACAATTTCCCCATCTGGGGCATGCTAGAAAAGATTGCCGTTAATCTCCTAGCCGGCGTACCAGCCGTAGTGAAGCCAAGCCCACTCTCGGGATATCTCACGGAGGTCATGGTCCGGGACATCATCGATAGCGGGATCCTGCCAGAGGGTAGCCTTCAGCTGGTGAGCGGATCAGGCCACGGCATCCTAGAGCATGTCACGAGTCAGGATATCGTCACATTTACGGGGTCAGCCCTTACGGGCAAAAAGCTCCGCGCTCATCCACGCATTATAGAGTATTCTGTGCCATTTACGATGGAAGCCGACTCTCTGAATGGCGCCATACTTGCACAGGACGCTGTACCTGGCACGCCAGAGTTTGATCTATTCATAAAGGAAGTACGCAAGGAGATGACGGTAAAGTGTGGACAGAAATGTACCGCCATCAGACGTATCATCGTACCTGAGTCGCTCCTAGAAGATGTGCAGATCGCGCTAGCCAAGTCACTATCTCAGACTACCATCGGAGATCCTGCCGTCAAAGGCGTACGCATGGGTGCGCTCGTGAGTCGCGGTCAGCGAGATGCACTCCGCGATCAGATCCAGAAGCTACAGCAAAGCTCAGAGATCATATATGGCTCACTGGACAGCGTAGACGTGACAGGTGCTGATGCGGAGAAAGGAGCTTTCTTTTCTCCTATCCTGCTGCGTCAGGACAATCCTCTCCAGCATAGAGATGTACACGATATAGAGGCCTTTGGGCCAGTGAGTACCATCATGCCATACGCAGATCTTGACGAAGCCATCCATCTCAGCCAGATGGGTCGTGGATCCCTCGTGAGCAGCATCGTCACCTATGACGATCAGATTGCCAGACAATATGTGCTCGGAGCAGCAAGTCATCACGGTCGTATACTCATACTCAATCGTGACTGCGCTGCAGAGAGTACTGGCCATGGATCACCACTGCCCCAGCTCACTCATGGTGGACCAGGACGAGCTGGAGGCGGAGAAGAGATGGGCGGTATCCGCGGAGTGAAACACTACCTACAGCGCTGCGCCGTGCAAGGTAGCCCCACGAGTCTCACTGCCGTCACCCAGCGATATCAGATCGGTGGCCGCCCTATAGATCCAGGAATACACCCCTTCCGCAAGCACTTTGAGGAGCTCGAAGTAGGTGAGACACTCATGACGCATAAGCGCACGATCACCGAGGCTGACATCATCAACTTTGCCAATGTCAGCTGGGATCACTTCTATGCGCATACAGACGAGACATCGCTTGATGGTACCATCTTTGAGCAGCGCGTGGCGCATGGCTATTTTGTGCTGAGCGCTGCAGCGGGACTATTTGTCCATCCCGCCAAAGGCCCCGTACTTCTCAACTATGGACTAGAAGATTGTCGCTTCACCAAGCCTGTGTACGCTGGCATGACGATAGGCGTACGCTTCACCGTCAAGGAAAAAATGGATCAAGAAAAGCGCGAGGACGAACCCGCTAAGGGCATCGTAAAATTTCTCGTAGATGTCTACGACGAAGAAGACGAGACCGTCGCTATTGCCACCATCCTCACCATGGTCAAGAAGCTTGATCAGGGGGAGTCCACTGAGTCTACCTCAGTTTATAAGTAATCTCTAGTGCAACTAGACAAGATATATCGGATAATACATCACTCTAATCTCAAATATATATTGAGCTTAGGACAAGTCACTGCACCCAACCATTCTGACCAAAATAGGAACTACTACTCGATAGGTAGTAATGACATCATCGCAAAAAGAAGTTCTACTAGTGTAGCCACACATCCGAGCAAAACTTTTCGTGATTTCGTGGCATTCTATTTCGGAAAGAGATCTATTATGCTCTATAATATAATTACAGGGTATAGCGAGATTGAAAAAGTATCTCAAGATGAAATTATTTACCTGGTCTGTAATATATCAGACATTCATAATCTTGGATACGATTATTTCTTCACGGACGGGCATGCACTCATGGCTCCGTTAACCAAATTTTATACAAACTTAAGAGATTTAGCTCGTTTAGATACTGTGGCAATTAACGCCCGGGACTTCTCTGCATCCGCAGAGCTTGAGTATCCAGATCTTAAGAGAAGGAAACAAGCAGAATTCCACATTCTTGATGCAGTCAACTTTCAACATATTTCACAAATCGTCGTCTCGACTAAAAGCAGACAAGTCGAGATCCAACAAATGCTCAAGGACTATAATTACAACATCTCTGCAAAAATAGACAAAACATTCTACTTTAAGTAATTGTGCGACCAATCTAAACCTATATAGATGTACAAATTTATTACAGGAAATATTTTATCGGCTGGCACTGAAGCCATTGTCAATACTGTCAACACATATGGTGTGATGGGTAAAGGAATTGCACTAGCATTTAAAAAGTCATTTCCCTCAAACTATCAATACTACCGTAGATCATTTGAAAAGGGCGAATTAGAAATTGGGAGAATGAACGTCTATAAAACTGGATTACTATCACCTACATTTATCATCAATTTCCCAACTAAAAAGCATTGGAGATATAAGAGCAAAATCGAGTATATCAGCCTTGGATTGAATGATTTGGTCAAAGTAATCGAGAATAATGATATTAAGAGTATCGCAATACCGCCACTAGGCTGTGGAAATGGAGGACTTGACTGGTCAAGGGTCAAAGAATTAATCATGCGCAAGCTTGACCATCTCAAAGAGTCAATAGAAATTATCATCTACGAACCAGGATATGATCTTAAGTTGCGCTCGGTCAAGGCTCTCACAGAGCTCAATCCAACGAGAGCGATGTATCTACAAATCATAAGACAGTACGAGCTACTAGGTGAGAATATCACCACTCTCTCAGTTCAAAAACTCGCATACCTTCTCCAAAGAATGGGAGCTAATCTCAATCTGAGATTTGACAAAGGCATCTATGGCCCCTATTCTCCCAATCTCAATAAAGTTATTGAGGCACTATCACCTAATTACCTGACCTATGATGGAGACTTAAATAAACCAACTACACTGATTACACTGCAACAAGATAAAAAATCAGAAACTAAACATATTATTGAACACGAGCTGAGTAGTGAGCAAAAAGGAAATCTGAACGGCGTACTTGAGTTGATTAAAGGCTTTGAAAGCGCCTTTGGATTGGAGCTTTTATCCACTGTTGCATTTACCATTGAGCAATGTCCAGAATGTTCTAAAAACGAAATCATAGCTGACATACACAATTGGACAAAACGTAAAAAAGAATTAATGAATAATCATATGGTATCTATATCATTTGACAGATTGAAAGAATTTTCCCTCTAATCACAACCACACCCACCAGCACTCATCACATCACTATGAATTCAGGAACTATAGATATACAGCGTGCATCAGGCGTGAGCACCATCACATTTAGCCATCCAGCGCACAATAGTCTACCAGGGAATCTCCTCGCAAAACTGCGAGATGCCATAGACGCAGAGGGTCAGACAAATGAGTCTAGTGTCATCGTGCTACGCAGCGGCGGCGATCGGACTTTCTGCGCAGGAGCGAGCTTTGATGAGTTGCTCAGTATCAAGGACGCGGCACAGGGAAAAGAATTCTTTATGGGATTTGCTCGCGTGATCAATGCTATGCGCCAGTGCCCCAAGTTTGTCATAGGTCGGGTGCAGGGCAAGGCGATCGGCGGCGGCGTGGGGCTTGCGAGTGCGACTGATTACTGCTTCGCTACCCAGTGGAGCTCGGTGAAGCTGAGCGAATTGGCACTGGGAATCGGGCCATTTGTGGTGGGACCGGCCGTGAGACGCAAGATAGGTACGGGCGCTTTCGCGCAAATGAGCATCCACGCAAGCGGCTGGCAGACAGCGCAGTGGGCATGGCAGCGCGGAATGTATGCAGAGGTCTACAAGGACGCTGCAGAGATGGACGGACACATAGAGAGATTGTGCACTGAGCTCAGTGCCTACAGTAGAGAAGCCATGAAGGAAATGAAAGCCGCTCTCTGGAGAGGCTGTGAAGACTGGAGCACGCTTTTGCCCGAAAGGGCCGCCATAAGCGGTAGACTCATCCTTACAGAAGCCGCTCAAGCAGCTGTAAATAGGGTAAAAAATAAAACTTGATTACACGCGACCTGCGATACTTCCCCACCGAACCATCCCCTAGCAAAGGTGCTTAGTTGTCCGATCAGATCCGTCAAGGAGTGCTCTCATGAAGCCCAAGAAATTTAGCATACGCAGCAGACTTATCGCTTTCACACACGCGTGGAGAGGCATGGCGGCTGCCTTCATGACGGAGCATGCGCTGTGGTTTCATAGTGCTGCAGCACTGGTGACAGTTGCTCTAGCACTATACCTGCGAGTGACGAGGATGGAGTGGATCGCACTGATTTCCGTCATCGCTCTAGTCCTCATCTGCGAACTGATCAATACCTGCGTAGAGCTCATCTGCGACCGCATCACCACCGAGTACGATCCACGCATCAAGCGTATCAAAGACACTGCAGCAGGCGTCGTCTTCCTGGCAGCCATGACCTCAGTGACCGTGGGAGCGCTCGTGTTTTATCCTTATTTTTTCTCGACTTAGGGGCACATGACCATCTCCACTTACAGGTAATGCATGGGCGATACCAGCTCGACACATGAGCTATATCTGCTACCTTCGCAGAGGTGGTAAAGGAAGCTGGCTTGGGCTGAAAACAAATCCTAGTTGCAAGCGCTTACATCTACGCTGCCACGCACTAGACTAAGACTACGCATGACTAAGACCCAGGAGATCTCTAAGCAACTGCAGACTAAGCTCCTCCGAGCATACCGCACCATGGCTACGGCCAAGGCGATGACGGAGAAGTACGAGGCAAACTTTAAGCAAGTCTCTAAGTATGTGCATGCTACGAGTCGCGGGCATGAGGCGATTCAGATCGCGGCAGGTACACAACTGCTACCGCAAGATTATATGGCCGCATACTACCGAGATGATAGTCTCCTACTTTCTATCGGGATGACACCCTATGAGCTCATGCTCCAGCTGATGGCGAAGAAGGGTGACCCATTCAGCGGAGGGCGCTCTTACTATTCTCATCCTAGTCTGCGCGATGATGATAAGCCCAAGATTCCTCATCAGTCCAGCGCCACAGGCATGCAGGCCATACCTGCTGCTGGTGTGGCGATGGGTATGCGATACAGAGAGGTCACGGGAATCGGTCATGAGCATGATGGGGCGGCGCCCATTACCCTTTGCAGTCTTGGTGATGCATGCATCACCGAAGGTGAGGTCTCTGAGGCATTTCATATGGCAGCGCTGAAGCAACTGCCCATCCTCTTTCTAGTACAAGATAACGAATGGGATATTTCTGCCAGCGCGGACGAGATACGCGCCCAGGATGCCTATCAGCAGATACAGGGCTTCCCAGCCATAGAAGCCTTGCAAGTAGATGGGACGGACTATCTAGCATGTGCAGATCTGCTAGAAGATGTAGTGTCTCGCATGCGCGTGGAGAGGCGACCATTTTTGATTCATGCCACTGTCCCACTACTCAATCATCACACATCGGGTGTACGGATGGAGTGGTACCGCGACGACCTCGAAGAAGATCGCTTACAAGATCCCTACCCTAAGCTGCAGCAGCAACTCCGCGATGCGGGTGTGACGCAATCTGAGATAGATGATATAGAACATGAGACGAGAGAGCTCGTAGATCGGGACTATGATCGTGCACTGGCGGCTGCTGATCCTGAGCCAAGCGATCTGTATACACATGCATATGCTCCTACGCCGATCACAGAAGAAACCGGCGTACGACACCCTGCGGATGGCGAAGAAAAGGTCATGGTGGACTGCGCTCTCTATGCAGTGCAAGAACTCATGGAGGCTCATCCAGAGTGTCTGCTCTATGGTCAAGATGTAGGAGCTCGACTGGGAGGTGTATTTCGTGAAGCTGCTACCCTTGCGGGAAAATTTGGAGGAGAGCGAGTCTTTAATACTCCTATCCAGGAAGCATTCATCGTGGGAAGTACGGTAGGTATGTCAGCTGTGGGACTGCGGCCGATCGTGGAGGTGCAATTTGCCGATTACATATGGCCAGGTCTGAATCAGCTCTTTACAGAGGTCAGTAGATCCTGCTATCTCAGTGAAGGCAAGTGGCCCGTGAGTATGATCCTGCGGGTGCCTATCGGCGCCTATGGATCTGGAGGTCCTTATCACAGCGGCAGCGTGGAGAGTATCGTCTGCAATATCAAAGGACTGAAAGTAGCCTACCCGAGTAATGGCGCCGATCTAAAAGGTCTCATGAAAGCCGCTTACTACGACCCCAATCCCGTGGTGATGCTGGAGCACAAAGGCCTCTACTGGTCCAAAGTACATGGAACAGAGACAGCAAGAGTGATCATGCCAGATGCAGACTACGTGGTGCCCTTTGGTAAGGCGAGGACTACCTTATCAGCGGATCCTAGCGCTGAGGCTAGCTGTACAGTGATATGCTATGGTATGGGCGTCCACTGGGCGCTGGGTGCAGCTGAGCAGTTTGCTGGTCGTGTAGAAATCATAGATCTCCGTACGCTGGTGCCACTGGATGAAGACGCTGTGTATGCCTCCGTGCGCAAGCATCATCGCTGCCTTGTAGTCACCGAGGAACCACTAGAAGGCAGCTTCATACAAGCACTCGCTGGACGCATACAAGAGCAGTGCTTTGAAGACTTAGATGCACCCGTGATGACCATCGGTGCACAGAATATGCCCGCCATTCCGCTCAATAGCGTACTAGAGAAAGAGATGCTACCATCTGCTGAGAAAGTGGCTGTAGTGCTAGAGCGGTTGCTGGGGTATTGATATTGCAACATCCCACAACTCACTCCTCCACCAGCACAGTAGAAAGCTTGCGCTTATCGGCTTTGTCCTTTTCCCAGACCTCTAGATTTTCTATCCATAGATCAACATTGTAATAGGGCGCCTTAGCGTATTGCTCGTACTCGCGTAGACCTGTGCGCCAGCACTTGCCCTCATACCATTGCTTCCCATCTGGGACTTCATCATAGGACTCTAGAACGTACATATGATGCGCGGGATATAGCAAGTGCCAGGCTGACTTACAACTGAGTCCGTCGCCTGATCTGCGTATCACATCCACGATGCCTAGGCAACGAGCGCGCCACAGCTCCGCCTCTTCTTTATGACCTAATACCATAGCGCAATATGCCTTAAAGAAGAGCAACTGCGGATCCACCGCGCGTGCAAGCAAAAGACTATCTACATGATCTGCTAGTCGATCTATCGCAGTACTATCAGTGCTAGCCTCAAGCAGCAAATCGTATGATCGATTGGTCATCACGCTATCTCTTAGATCATAGGATGGCGTCAAGGCAAATCCATAGTAGAGGAGCTCATACTCCTCAGGAGAAATCGGCTCCTGCGGCTGAAGTAATCGCGCATAGAGTAAAGGATAGTACTGCTCAGATTTTTTTTTGCTCACCGCTTTCTTGATAGCACCTAGATCTGGTGCACACCAGTCCTGTGCTAGTAGATTTCCGCACAGCGCTGTGAGAAGTGCGAGAAGTAAGAATCGGATCATAGAGCCAGTAGCGCCATCATCTTGTGATAGATGGCAGTATTCTGATAGATACCTGCAAAATTCTCTGATCCTGGTCCATAGGCAAATACGGGAATCATAGTAGCACTGTGCTTAGGTGTAGTAAACGCCGCTACGATGCTATCCCTTGTAGAGCCCGGATTGATCGCTAGACCTCCCGTCTCATGATCAGCCGTCACCACTACCAGCGTTTCGCCATCAGCCTTAGCCCACTCCAGGACATCAGCGATCACGGCATTATACTCTTCAAACTCAGAGATAATGTAGTCGCGATTATTTGCATGACCACCCCAGTCAATCTGCGATCCCTCTATCATGAGAAAGAATGCTTCTTCCTTGGCGTCAAGATGATTAATCGCAAGCGATGCCGCAGCGGGCAGGTAATCGCGTCCCTGCGATCTGGGTAGTGGGTTTCCATCTGCTGTGAGATATAGCAGCTTATCTGCGCCATCAGTATTCCAGCTGGCAAGTGGTTGCTTGACAAAGTCCGCTATCGTATATCCTAGATCAGCAAACTCCTCCAAGAGATTTCTCTCGTCTTCTCGCCTATCAAAGTGCTTCTTACCACCACCTATCAGTACATCTACATCTGCATCTAGAAAGTCCAGAGCGATGTCCTCATACAGCTGGCGCGACTTCACATGTGCGGCAAAGCTTCCTGGTGTAGCATGCGTGATTACACTGGTGGCGACCATGCCTGTATTCATGCCAGCTTCTTCACAGCTCTCGAGGATGGTCTTTACAGCTTGCGTATCTATATCCACGCCTATAGCACCATTGTACGTCTTCACACCTGCAGAAAACGCTGTGGCACCAGCTGCGCTGTCTGTGACCAGATCATCTGCGCTGTGCGACTTGTGCAGACCTACTACGGGAAATTTTTCTAGACTGGTGCTATCACCAAGTGAATACATTCCCATGGTGATCTGTGGCAGTCCCATACCGTCTCCGATCATGAGGATGATATTGCGAGGTTTGACACTGCTAAAGTCGGGTGCTGGCGGTGGCGATGTCACTATCGGAGGTGTAGGCATGGTAGGCGGAGGTGGTGGCGGTCTATTAGCCACTTCCTGTGTCTCAGCACAGGCCATACAGCAGAGGAGGAGGATAGGTAATACGATATACTTCATAGAGCTAATGGATGTAGAGATACTTGCTACCAGGCAGCGCCTTGAGCATTCCCTTAAATTCTAGACTGAGCAGTATCGAAGATAGGCGACTTACAGGCAAGCGTGTTTCTATGGCGAGTTTTTCTATCGTTAATTCTTTGTGCAAGCTGAAATGCTTCACCACTGCCTTCTCATCATCAGACAATTCTACAAAAAGCGATCGCTGCTGAGGAGCCGCGCCTTCTGTCTGTTTCCATTGCAGTACATAGGCAAGATCCTTAGCAGATTCTAGCAGCTGAGCACGATGAGATTTGATCAGCATATTGCAACCGGCACTTTTGCTATCAGAGGGTCGGCCCGGTCGGGCAAATGTGTCTCTATGATACTCGCCTGCAAGCTTGGCGCTGATCATACTGCCACCTTTAGTAGCGCTTTCTACGACGATGAGTACATCGCAGAGCCCAGCAATGATTCGATTTCTCTTGGGGAAATTTTCTCGATCTGGGCCCGCAGTATGGACGAGCTCTGAGACAAGCGCACCTCGCTCCAGCATGTCGCGAGCGACAGAGCGATGCTGCTGAGGATAGACTGTACCCAGTCCGCTTCCGAGCACCCCCACGGTAGCCAGATCATCGCGCAAGCACTGCCTATGAGCTGTGACGTCTATACCATATGCGAGGCCAGAGATGATGACAGGATTGTACGGACGTAGATCTGAGATGAACTGCTCCAGCCACAGACGACCCGCTTCTGTGGGTGTACGCGTCCCTACGATAGCAATCATCTTGCGCTCGTCAAGTATCGACTGGCCACGAACGTATAGTACCATCGGTGGATCTGGTATGTTTTTGAGGCGATACGGATAGTCATCATCAAAGAAACTCATCACCTTGACATCATGCTCAGCACACCAGGCTAGCTCGGCGACAGCTTCTTCCATGTAGGGTCGCGGGTCGTAGCTCTCTCGCAGTGTCTTAGTGATGGCCTCTATTTCACGCAGATCATCAGATGAAGCATGATAGGCCGCCTCTGCACTTCCAAAATGAGCTACCATAGCATGAGCACTCTTATCACCAAGCTTGGGGACAGAGCGTATAGCTAGCAGATACTTGAGATCTTCACTATTCAAAACTTCTCAGCTATCGTAGGATCTATGGCGACAGCGCGCCGATAATATTCGTTGGCCTTGTCATTGCGATTGGTACTTCTATGCCACAAGTACATAGCGTAGAGTAAGCGCTCATCATTAGGACTGATCTGCAGACCATAGCTGAGATACGTAAAGCTCCACTGCATATTTCGAGTACTTGGATCCTTGTAGAGGATATTGTATCCTACATCTAAGAAGAAATCAACCAGCTTGGACTCATGCCTACCGCGCTTAGCCAAGAAGTCGCAATACTCGTGTATATAGCCTACATCGGGACGGCGTTTAGCCACTTGCTTAAAGGAAGCCAGCATGGCGTCAGCATCATTATCTATTTGAAATTGCTGCGCTGCGGCGCCAGCCTTCATCTTATTAGCATTAAGATACTGAGGTAGGATACTCAGTGCTTTATCCATATATCCATCTACCTGCGCTATCATCTGCTGCTTTTTGGCTCTGTCTGGCTCGTCGAGTGCTTGCTTGTACAGTGCCGTACCGATAAATACATTAGCACGTGCGGAATTCTTAGAGACTTTAATGGCCGCTTGATTGAGCGTAAGGGGATTTTTCCAGATGGGTACTCGTGTCACTGATCGTACTGTGTAGCCGAGTGCACACAGCAGGATAATTCCGATGCCCACTTTCTTAACCATCGGATTCTTAATCTTTGATGGTAACCAGCGCAGGAAGAAATAAACGAATAAAATGCAATAACCCCAACTCGGCATGAACAGAAATCGCTCATTCATAAATGTGCCTATGGGAAATACCACATTGGATACGATGCTGAGCGTAGCTATGTAATAGATAATACAGAACGAATAAAGACGCCTGCGCATCAGCCCATAGAGCGCTACCACTCCTAGAATGATATATAGACCTAGCGATAGCAGGCTCCTTAAGTCACTCCATTCCATGATAGGTACATGATAAGGATAGTAGTCGTGAGTCAGTCGAAGCGGAAATGTGAGGAGCCTGAGATACTCACCTAGCGTATACATGATGGTGGCAGACTTTTGACCTGCCGTCATCCCCAGGAAGGGGTCATTCATCACATCATTAATTACTATGCCGCTGTCAAGTAAATAGCCTATAACGCTGTAGCGTACTACAAGGTAAGCGACCGTGGCCGCGGTCATCGCTCCTAGGACCAGTGCATAATCCCTGATCTTGGCTTTGGTAAAAAAATAAAGAGCTAAGGGCACCACCGCTAAAAATGTCAAGGCATTCTCTTTAGCAAATAGCGATAGAAAAAATATGATCCCTGCACCCACGATCCACAAGATCGAACCCCGTGCATCGCTCTTTGATCTTTTAGTGGTAGCTTCCTTTTTATTGGAGGATTTTTGGGCTACATGAGTCTCGTCGACTAGTGAGACTCTCTGGACTACATCACCCGCAAGGTATCTTGCAATCATGTACAGCAGAGCTACACAGCCCAGCATAGATAAGATCTCATCGCGCCCCTTGATATTTGCTACGCACTCCGTATGCACGGGATGCGCCACGTAGAGCACACTAGATAAAAAGGCTAAGCCTAGCAATAAATGACTCGATTTATAACGCGGCAAATAAATGAGCGCTACTCTGTACATGAATATGCAGAGCAAGCCATATAGTATGACATTGATCAGATGATAGCCGATAGGATTGAGACCAAATGCCTCGTACTCTAGAGCAAACATCGCCATGCTCAGTGGACGGTATCGCGCTCCAGCTACAAGATTCTTTTGCTCATCAAAGTATCCAGAAAATGCATCAGTGCTAAATATCTCATCAATCCCTGCCACCCCCTGCTTCACAAATTTATTGTCGCTGATGACCATCTGATCATCCAGTACAAACTCATACGGCAGCGACTGAATGTAGATCCCCACCGCCAGTCCAAAGAGCAGTAGACTCGGGAGCCAGTGCGATCGCCAATAGCCTTGCTGATAAGAGAATGAAGCCTTCTTCTTGGTGGATTTACTTTTTTGCTTTGCTTTACGACGGGTCATAGATCAGCTTATGTGCTGTGCGAAGATATGTCGAGCACACGCTCCATGTGACCGTATGCGTATAGATTAAAAGTCCAGCTCTATCGTGTCACCGGGTTTGTACTTTCCTTGATCCTCATCGTCATCTGACTCAGGTGAGCTGGTCTCAGCAGTGGCGATCTCCTTGATGCTCAGGATCTTAAATTCGCCGAGCTTATTACCCAGTGCTTTCCATCCCTTCACATCGACAAAGCTATCCAGATCAAGTTCCTTGGTATATTTTTGATTTTGGGCTTTGTAGGTATAGACTACCTGCGCTCCATCGCTGGCGGTGGCGTAGTAGAGCTTGGTAGATCTATGGTCTGTAACAAACTGGTACAACTGGCCCACGGTGGCATGCTCTACTTCAAATCGCTTGACCATAGTCCAGCCCTTATCTCCCTCATGATATACGGCGCTGATGACGGAGTCTTGATATAGCACGGCGAGATCTTCAATCATCTTGGGATCGTAGTAGAAGTTCTCGTCCACATCATAGATACCATACTGTCCATCTCGTGTCACGAGCAGTAGATAATCGCCCGTGTCAAATTCTCCTAGCAGATCGCCCTGGCCCACACGATTGAGCCGGCCGGTGCTGCGGTCAATCCACCACTTCATAGCGCCAATCGTGCTGCTACCCACTTCGAGCAGTGTAAGCTTGCGCACAGAGTACTTGGTCAGGATATTTCCTTTGCTACCGCGGCCCTTGATGTCCAGATCGCCAAAGTCAAATGTGAATACCTTGGTCCGTGCGCGAGCGCCAGGCGTGAGCTGTACCTGAATGGTCTCTGCTTCCCCATTGGGATGCGCCTGAAAATATGTGATGCGTGAGCCTTTAGCTCCAGCCGTAATGTCATAGTCTCTATCGCGTACTATGGCCTTTACATGGAATCGCTTTGCCATGGATCTGCCAGTCTTGGCATCGAGATAGACTAGATTGTAGGTAGTACGCTCATCGCCTTTTCGCCATACGGCTACGTGGATGATATTCTTCCCCACGAATGTCTTGTCAGCCACTCGTGTCACCTGATAAGTACCATCTTTTTTAAACACGATGATGTCATCTATATCACTGCACTCAGTGACAAATTCGTCTTTCTTCAGCGAGGTGCCTATCATTCCTTCTTTTCGCTGGACGTAGAGCTTGACATTGTTAGCCACCACCTGTCGCACTTTGATATCCTGGAAGTCGGTGATCTCCGTACGGCGCTCGCGACCCTTACCAAATTTTTTCAGCAATTCCTGATAGTAGGCTATACTGTAGTCGGTGATATGTTCTAGATCGTGCTCGACTTGCTTGAGCTCCGCCTCTATAGCGGCAATCTTCTCATCTGCAGCAAATACATTGTACTTAGAGATGCGCTTGATCTTGATCTCTGTGAGTCGCGTCAGATCATCCTCTGTGATATCGCGCAAGAGGCGCAGTCGTTTATCAGATGCTTTGACCTTATCTGATGGAGTGCTCACATACTCACGCAAGCCGCTATCTATAGCTTCTAGCACTTCTTCCCAGCTCTCGCACTCCTCTATATCGCGATAGATGCGCTCCTGGATAAAGATCTTTTCTAGACTTGCAAAGTGCCACTTCTCTTGCAGCTCTCCGCGCGCTATTTCTAGTTCCCAGCGCAGGAGGTCGCGTGTCTGCTCCGTGTTGTTTTGCAGTATCTCCTCTACGGTAAGAAACATGGGACGATTGTCCACGATCACACATGCATTGGGCGAGATAGATACTTCACAGCTGGTGAATGCGAAGAGAGCATCACGCGTCACATCTGCTGATACGCCCGCAGGCAATTCGATTCTCAGTTCGACGTCCTCAGCAGTATTATCTATGACTTTTTTGATCTTGATCTTGCCCTTGTCATTGGCCTTGATGATGCTATCGATGAGCTGATTGGTCGTGACTCCATAGGGCAACTCTGTGACTACGAGCGTCTTTTTATCCTCGGTCTTTATCTGTGCGCGCACCTTGACCTTGCCGCCGCGTTTTCCGCCTTTGTAGTCGGAGACATCAATAGATCCACCAGTAAGAAAATCGGGATAGATCTTTGGTTTTTTCCCTTGTAGGATCTTGATGGATGCCTTGATGAGTTCTATAAAGTTGTGCGGGAGGATTTTGGTCGAAAGACCCACCGCTATACCTTCCACGCCCTGGGCTAGTAGCAGCGGGAACTTCATCGGCAGTGCTATTGGCTCTTTCTTCCTGCCATCATAGGAGAGTTGCCACTCTGTGGTCTTAGGGTTAAAGGCTACCACCTTGGCAAATGCGCTGAGTCGCGTCTCGATATATCGCGCGGCAGCAGCACTGTCCCCTGTGCGTATATCGCCCCAGTTACCCTGTGTATCAAGGAGCAGGTCCTTCTGGCCTATATGCACCAGAGCCGCACCTATGGCAGCGTCACCATGCGGATGATACTGCATGGTCTGACCTATGGCATTGGCGACCTTGTGGAATCGACCGTCATCCATCTGGAACAGAGCGTGCAATATCCTACGCTGCACAGGCTTGAGACCGTCATCGATCTTGGGCACCGCACGCTCCAGTATGACGTACGAGGCATAGTCGAGGAAGTAATCCTCGTACATACCATTAAGATCTATGATTTCTGCGCTCATACTATCAGCAACTTACCGTCTGCGAAAGTATAGAAATTATCGTAATGTGTATGGATCTCTAGGGTGTAGATTTTGGGAGCATTATCGTCGATAGACTCTCGCAAGTCTACGAGAATCGCGAGTGCATATCTCCAGTACCTAATGGACCTATAATATCTGGCTACTTCCTAGTCAAATGGTCGATATGGCGTCTTAATATATGAAGCAATCAGTAGGTAGATGCTCGCAAGAAATGGGCATTAGAGATTTTATCAGTCATCGTTTACTAAGTGCTGTATGGCACTTTTGCTCGTTTTTAGACGTCTATGAGAATATGATATTGTAGTAGAAAGAACTGACTTAATCTCATTCCTATGAAATACATCATCCTCACACTAGCCCTTGCTCTTCCCTTTTCCTCATCGGCTCAGTCTAAGATCAGCACAGAAATCACTGCCGTCAAAGTCTATCAAGATCGCGCAGAGATCACGCGATCAGGATCGCAGAGTATTACATCAAGTACAGAGACCTTGGTATTCACTGGCATATCGCCTCAGCTCATCAGCGA
>JAHDBH010000195.1 GCA_020630495.1 Saprospiraceae bacterium | reverse complement strand
GCGGAGCCTTCTGGCCTTTTCCGGTCTGGGCTGAAAGAATCTAGCATCCCGTCATTTCGGCTACCGCTCAATGACCGTTCTTTATTATTGGCTGTTTTTTACAATCGAATTTTTAAGGAATTGCATTTCGTCTTCCATTCAATGTCCAGGATTAGTTTTAGCAGTTTTTAGTAATTCTTAGATATGAATTTTCAGATGATTGTAAGTCTACGCCGCTATCGACTGTCTGTGATAGCTTTCGCGGATTCTCGTCAGATCCTTAGCTCGCAAGAGAGGGAATGATCCTAGTGCCGCGCGTCTGCGGCGCAGTGACTCGAGCAATATCACAGGATTGAGATCTGGTCTATGGGCATAGGCGGATTGCTCATAGGTATCCCATAGTCCTGTGCTATCGATAGCCTCACTGTGCTGATCACTGCGAAAGTGCTCAGCGATGTACTGGAGATAAATCGTAAAGTCCTCCATCGATGGCCCCTGGAGAGGAAGCTCGTGGATGCGCGGATCGCTCATGGGCTGCTGCCCTATCGGCTGCGGTACTCTGATAGTTGCAGGAGAAGTAAATGGTAGTTGCGCTTGCTGTATCATGTCAGTGTAGATTTTTTTAATTATACTTCAAATGTGCGCAAGCATCGTGCAATGCATTTGCACGAAAGTGCACACCTCCTCAGTCTACCATACGACCACTATATTTGCATGCAGATCAATTGCACTTTGCTATGCCGACTAATCTCCATCAGCTCATCCGATATCGCACCATAGACCGCGCACTCCGCGACGCCGAGAATGACTATGGCTGGGAGGAACTGGCCGAAGCATGCGCCCAAGCCATCTACGATCAGACGCGCAAGTCGCACCAGATATCGCGCAGGACCATCATGTATGACATAGACAATATGCGCTCAGGGAAGCTCGGCTATCACGCTCCTATAGAGTATGATCGGCAGGCGAAAGCTTACTACTACAGCAACAGCAAATTTGGAATTAATCAAGTACCGCTCAAGAGCTCAGATATGGATGAGCTCAAGTCTGCCCTGATGATCTTGCAGCAGTTTAGCGGTAAGGAGGGCATCGCTGGTATCCAGCAGAGCATCACGCACCTGGAGGAGTGTCTCAATCTCAAGCGCAGGGGCAGACGGCGACCCATGGTGCAGTTTGACCATAGTCTCAATGAGCCTGGCCAGCGATGGGTCAATGAGATCTATGGCTACATCAAGAGCCAGACGAGTTTCAGGGCTCACTATGCGCCTTTTGACCATGCGGCGAGTCAGATCATCTTTAGCCCTTACCTGCTCAAGGAGTATGACAATCGCTGGTACGTCATCGGTTTTCATCATCGCTATGACAAGGTAGTGGTGCTGGGACTGGATCGCATCACCTCGCTGGAGGAGACGCTCACGGAGTACTATCGCGATGAGAGCTTTGATGCGGAGACCTACTTTAGTGATGTCATAGGCGTGTCCTATGCGGACCAGCAGTCCAGCAGCAAGGTGGTCCTCAGAGTCTATGGTATGCAAAATAACTATGTCAAGACCAAGCCTTTTCATCCCAGCCAGACTTGTCTCCAGGAGACAGACGACTACAGCGATTATCAGCTAGAGGTGGTGCACAATTATGAGCTGGAGACTCTCATCCTGGGTCTGGGAGAGAGAGCAGAGGTCTTACGACCAAAAGCCTTACGCAAGCAGATCGCTCAGCGCGCCGCGCAGATGCATGAGCGCTACGAGGGATAAGATCATAGCCGATCCTCTCAGAAATTATTTGGCCGAAAGGCCTGGTGTCTGCTCACACATCTATATATTTGCACCCCGATCAGAAATACTGGTCGTGAAGACATATCGCGGAGTGGAGCAGTTGGTAGCTCGTCGGGCTCATAACCCGAAGGTCGCAGGTTCAAGTCCTGCCTCCGCTACTAGAGAAAAGGCCAGGCAAGTTGCTTGGTCTTTTTTTATTTCGCCAAGTCCTCGCGGATTTTTCTGCTTTTGATTTCTTTTTTTTGGCGCAGTATGATGGATCGAGTGATCTGGCGATCAGTCGGTAGTGTCTCAGCCAGTGAGGCGCACTCCTCAAGAGAACATCACGTAGTACACATCAGACTCACAGCGCTCTATACGTGGAATCTGAAACGGCGCTCCCGCGGCATCACAGTACTCCACCATGCGAAAAGCTGTGACGGACTTAGCTAGCCCTGGAAATATCAGGGTAAAGTCGTGGGTGCCTCGGCGCACATCTGTCCACTCGGGCATGAGCGCTATGTGCTCAGCGTGTGCGAGCTGAGTGTTATGGGTGCCTCCGAAAATCACATTCATGGGCTGATCATTTGGACATTGTCCAAATTCAGCGAAAGTGAAAATTATCTACTGCGTTGTTTCTCAGTCACTTAGCTACGGCTAAGCTCCATCGTCACGCCTTGTATATAATCCTCACTTG
>JAHDBH010000047.1 GCA_020630495.1 Saprospiraceae bacterium | reverse complement strand
TTCTACTGGTCTCTAGAAGACATGAATGTAGATATGCCACCTACCGCTAAGTGGTCTGAGGGTTTCACTAAGTGTGAGATGCTTAAACCCGGACTAAGCCTTGTTAATTGTGGCGGTGTACCGTTGTTAACAGGTGACGCTGTCCCTACTTGTCTAGAGCTTGCTGAACAGCTTGAAGACCTCAAAGAAAAGATCTTAGATGAGATCCCACAGTTAGAGAAGTGTGGTGGTGGCGACATAGACGGGCCAGTTGTTCAATGTGATCAATTATCTGATAGTGACTTTGCAATTGACCCTGTTACTGGTCAGATTAGTGTTAATTCCCCAACACCTTCTGCGGATAACGTAGTTACAGGCGGCTCGGTATCTGGTACTGATTTAGTTTTAGATATTTCAGATGGTACTACGGTTACAATCGGCGGATTGCCTTCCGGTAGTTCTGGCAGTGTGGGGGCTTATGATGATGTTGGGACGTATCACACGATGGCGGTGAATGCCTCTTATTCTGCCTCAATCCCCCTTGGTGGCACGATAGCGGGTAGTAATTTATATTTTGGTACTGCTTCCTTGAATAGCGCGCCAACAACGGCGTCAGGGACTTGGAGAAATCAACATTTCCCAGGGATTACGGGCGGTCAAAACGGTTTATTTGTGAGGATTGCATAATGAAAATCTCTAATGCTAGATACACTAATCCAGAAAAAACACTGATTGATGTATTGTGGGATCACCCTGTTTATGGTGAGATACCTTACACCGCAAAAGAAGGTGATGGTGTCTTTGAAGAAGCGACAAAAGGCGATGTCGGCGAATGGATTGCTCCTGAACCTGTACCGAAGCTTACATTCGTAGACTCTGATGATAACGAAGTCAAGTATGACGTTTCAGATATTGACTTTTTACGGGTATCACAAGCCAAACAAGCTTTTGAACTAGGCGCTACCAAAGTAAAAGTGAAATTCACTACTGGCGACGAGGGTGTTTTTACTGCTGATAAGCTTGATGAGTTATTCAAAGAGGCTTATCAAATAAAGGCGGCTGAGTATGTCGTTGAGTAGGTATTTTCTGCACACAGGACGGGCGTTAAGTAGACTAGTATTGGCTATATTTTCTCCCGTCTCCGGCGCTACAGATCCTAACATGTCTGTTAGTGCTTGGGCAGGAATGAAGCGAAAGGCCGGAAAAGACACGTTAACAGTTAAGTTAATTAGCGCTATAACAAATATTTTCGAGCGTAACCATATCGAAAAATCCGCTAACTCATATATTGAGTACGTACCTGATATTAATAGTGTTGAATCTGAACTAGTCGATAGTAAAAACAACAAAAGGTAACGCATTGTAATGGTTAATCTTTGTTGCAAGGTTCTTACACTCATATTTACAAGGAGAAATAGGTGGATACAAATAAAGATCTAATAAAACTCTACCATCCTAATGGGCAGAACCCAAAAGAAGTAGCAACAACATGTGATGTTGTCATCGAAGCATTGTACCAGTTGGGGCTCCCCGCTGGTACTTTCTCCGTTGTGTACAAGAAGTACAACTACAACTTACCATCATCTATTATTGTAATTGGTAGTAACGATCATCGGTATAAATACAAAAGTACGGGAACTGTTATTGACCCTGTACTTGATACTTATGATGCTTCAGGTGTTGGTACTCATTGGGTAGATATTGACTTGATGTTGGGGTGTGTGTAATGCCTGTTGCTAAGAAGAAGCGTAATTATAAAAAAGAGTATGCAAACTACCAAGGAAAGCCGGAACAGAAGAAGCGTCGTGCTCAGCGTAATAAAGCTCGTGCGGCAGCAGTGAAGGCTGGTAGGGTCAAAAAAGGTGATGGGAAAGATGTTGATCATCCGACTCGGGATACCTCTTCTAAGAAGACCCGTGTCTTATCTAAGGGTAAGAACCGTTCTCATGGTGGTAAGGTAGGCAATAAAGCAGGTAAGGCCCGTGGTGGTCGTATAGGAGGTAAAGCTAGTGGCGCTAAACGTAAGTCTAGAGCGAAGGCTAAGTAAGCTTCCTAAGAAGACCTTTATGAGTAGTTCTGGTTTCCGCACTGCCAGCCTCTTCAGAGACCATCCTACTCTCCCTGAAAACAAAGAGTGGAACTTCTTCTACATCGGAAAGGAGTCTTCAGATGACAAGTACATCGCCCTTAAGGAAGTGTACATGTCTATAGAAGACCCTACTGAGTATGAATTTGCTATCAAGGTATTTGGGAGTTTCCGTCATTGGAAACACATCACAGGACTCTGGTGGGCTAAAGACTACGTAGCTGAGTGGCGTGAAGAACTAGCTGTAAAGCTTAAGTCTAAAGCTATAAAGGACGTAGTGGAGCTTGTTGACAGTGAGTACGTTAAAGAGACAACTCGCCTACAAGGTCTCAAATGGCTAGCTAACTCTGACTATGCTGAGAAGCCTACAGAGACTAAGAAAAAAGCTTCAAGTAAGAAAGAAGCAATTGATAAGGAAGTATTACGAGATGTCTCAGATGATTTTGAGCGTCTAGGAATACAACCTAGGAGTATTAACTAATGTCTACATGTAGTAATGAGTGTTTATCTTGCTCTGATATCAGAGAGATTGCTAGTACTAATGACATCGGCTTCATTAATGAAAATTTTGCTAGCTTGCAGGCTGATCTAGATAAGGCACTTGAGTTTATTAAACTCTACCTTGTAAAGGATGGCTGCAACTCTGACACCCTCGATGCTAACTTCGGTTGTGTTGTCAATGTGAAGGACTGTTGTGATAACCCTACTAGTGCAATGTCTCGTGAAGCTATCGAAGCAATGATTGATAAGAAGCTCGCAGAGAAGTCTAGTTGTAAGACTAAGAAGCTTCCTCGTGAGTGTGATTACTTGCCCCAGAGGAGATAATAATATGGCAGATAACTTAAATTCGCTAGAAGCGCTTTATAAGCGTCTGAAAGGCTGCGGGGGTTGCAAAGCCCGTAGAGAGAAGATTAAACTTCAGATTGAAAAAATGAAGTTTAATCTAGGTCTGACAGGAGAGACTACTCCTGACAAATAAGGAGTAGAGTATGGACAGTAAACTGTTAGATATCCGTGAAGCAGCAGAAGCTGATTTGTTAACATTCGCACGACTAGTTAGCCCAAACAGGCTATATGGAGATGTCCACGTAGACATCATGGAATGGTTACAGAACGATGAAACAAATCAGCTACTGCTCCTCCCACGAGCACATCAGAAATCACATTTAATGGCTGTATGGGCAGCTTGGTGGATTACCAAGAACCCTGAGACAACCATTATCTATGCCTCTGCTACAGCTACTCTTGCTGAAAACCAGCTCTATGCTATCAAAGGTATTATCGATAGCCCTATCTATAGGCGCTACTGGCCTGAGATGATTGAGCCCGAGGAAGGAAAAAGAGAACGATGGAATGTATCTGAAATCATCGTAGATCACCCTAAGCGTAAGGTTGAAGGTGTTCGTGATGCAACAATTAAAGCTGTAGGATTAACGGCTACAACTACAGGACTTCATGCTGATGTACTTATTTATGATGATGTGGTTGTTCCTGAGAACGCCTACACAGAAGAAGGACGACGAAAAGTAGCAGCTAGCTTATCCCAGTTTGCATCTATCCGTAATGCTGGTGGTATAACAAAAGCTGCTGGTACTAGATATCACCCAAACGATCAGTACTCTACGTTCAAGAACCAAACTGTATATCTATACGATGAGAATGGTTCTCCTACAGAGAAAAGAGCGCGTTGGGATATCTTTGAGCGTGTTGTAGAGATCTCAGGTGAATTCTTGTGGCCTCGTCAGTACAGACCCGATGGTAAGTGGTTTGGTTTTAATGACCAAGTCCTTGCAGAGATCAGGTCAGAGTATGAAGACAGAACACAGTTCTTCGCTCAGTACTATAACAACCCGGAAGACCCTGACAATGCCAAGATGACTCGTAAAGACTTCGAGTACTTTAAACCTAAGCAGCTAGAGATGGTTGATGGATATTGGCACTACTCTGGGGAGAAACTCAATGTCTTTGCTGCTATTGACTTTGCTTTCTCTATGAGAAGCACAGCTGACTACACAAGTGTTGTAGTTATAGGAGTCACATCAGATAATGATATTTATGTATTGGATATCGAGAGGTTCCGTACTGATGAGATCAGCAGATACTTCTCAGCTATCTACGAGACATATCGTAAATGGGAATACAGGACTATTCGTGCTGAAGTTACAGTAGCTCAACAAGCTATCGTAAAAGAGATCAAGAATCTTATCTCTAAGAATGGCCTTAAGCTTAAGGTTGATGAGTATCGACCTAACCGTACAGAAGGCTCTAAAGAAGAGCGAATTGACTCCACTTTACTGCCTAAATACAAGAACAAAAGTATATATCATTACCGTGGGGGTAATACCCAGATTCTGGAAGAAGAGCTACTGATGCAGTTCCCGCCACATGATGATGTCAAGGATGCCTTGGCAGCTGCAATAGATGTAAGTACACCTCCCCTTAGGAGACGTACCAATAAGAGATCTGAGAGGTCTGAAACGACTTCTAACCGATTCGGGAGTATGAGATATTGAGTAACCAAGCTATCAGTATGTACAAGGAGCGTGAGGACATTGTTCCGTTTCTAACATCTACATATGAACAATGGAAGTCTGGTAGGTCATCTGTTGAAGCCGAATGGCAAGATACACAGAATATGATCTTTGCTACAGATGCTGCACAGTGTGTTGGTATGGTCGCTTCCTCCGAGTGGAAGAATAACTCTACCCGAGGTAAGATTGCACAGATTCGTGATAATCTCCATGCTAACTACTCAACAGCTATCTTCGGTAACCGTAACTGGATCAAGTGGGATCCTAGTGCATCTAGTGATGACCTGAATAATAAACGTAAGATCATCACCAGCTACATGAAGAACAAAACGGAGCTAGGGCACTTTGAGAAAGTTGTTAGTGATCTCCTTTACGACTATATTGACTATGGTGTTGCTTTTGCTAGCTGTTCTTGGGAACATAGAGAACGCAATGTAAAGAACTACGCATCGGGGATTAGCTACCCTATTACAGAGTTTGTAGGGCCAGTTGCTAAGAGGCATAGTCCTCACGATGTAGTGATTAAACCTACTGCAGCATCTATTGCAGATAGCCCTCAGTTTATACGCCAACTTATGACAATTGGTGAGATCTTAGGTACTGCTGAAGATATGCAGTATGATGGGGCTCTTCAGAAAGCTGTAAGCCACATGGTAGAGATACGTAAGTGGGCTGGCTCTATAAGTGCTGATGATTGCCATAAGGATGTAAACTACTCTGTACAAGGTTTCAGTGGGTACTACAACTACCTACTCTCCGATACAGTAGAGATCTTGTCCTACTACGGTGATATAGTTCTCCCAGGAGGGAAGCTACAGCGTAACAGGCGAGTTGTTATAGCTGACAGAGCTGTTGTCCTAGTCAACGAGGAAATGGATGCAACACCTAGCGGTAGCTTCATTAAGATGGCAGGGTGGCGTGATCGCCCAGATAATCTGTATAGTCAGTCGCCTCTAGCTAAGCTCCTAGGCCTGCAATTCAGACTAGACAAATTAGAAAACATCAAAGCAGACGCTATGGATCTTGCAGTTGAACCCCCTCTTGCCATATCTGGTGAAGTAGGTGACTTCGAGTGGAGACCTGGTGAAGTTATTGATGTAGATGTAGATGGTTCTATAACCGAACTAGGAAAGAATTTAAACGGTGTTATTACAGCTCAGAACGAGATTGCTCAACTAGAGCAGTCTATGGAAGAGTTTGCAGGAGCACCTAAACAAGCCATGGGTTTTAGAACCCCTGGTGAGAAGACAGCTTTTGAAGTTCAGTCTTTAGAGACAGCAGGTAGTCGTATCTTCCAACAGAAGGTGACTAAGTTTGAGAAAGAGATCTTAGAGCCTCTTCTTAACGATATGCTGAATCTAGCTAGAGTTCATATGACTGGAATTGAAGATATAAAGATCATCGACCCTGACCTGAATATTGAAGATTTCTACAGCATCTCTAGCGAGGACTTGATAGGTTCTGGCTCTATTCGAGCTATTGGATCTAGACACTTCATCGCTAAATCTCAAACAATACAGGAACTCCAGATGCTTACTGGAAGTCCTATTATGCCAATCATCCAACCACACATCTCAGGTAAGAAGTTAGCTGACCTAGTTAATGACCTACTTGAACTTGATAAGTATAGTGTGTTCCGTCCTATGGCGGGTGTTGAAGAGACGGCAGATATCCAGAACCACGCTAGTCAGCTCCAAGAGGACATGGCAGTTAGCTCACAAGAAGATGTTGAGTTCTCTGAAGAAGACGTAGCAGGACTAGGTATCGAGGGCCCTGAAGATGGCTAAAGCTTTTTGGTTACAAGATAAAAAGAAAGAAGAAAAGGAAGAATATCTTGCGTATCTAAGAAGTTTGCCAGAACTCAAGATCCTAAAAGATCAGTTAGAAGAGGCAATAGTCTCAGTTCAGAAAGGACGACTGTCAGCTGATCAATATACTGCTGCTTGGCCTCATAAGCAGGCAGCATCGAATGGCAAAGAGAAGGCACTACTGACTGTCCTCTCTTGGCTTGATTTCACTTAATGGAGAGACTATGTCTGACCAAGACACAATGTTCGACAAAGAAAGCACACAACAAGAAACTCAACAACCAACTAACCAAGTTCCAGAGTTCTTGGCTGGGTACGTCGGGGACGACAAGAAGTACAAGACTGTAGAGGACGCCCTACAATCAGTTCCTAACGCCCAAGCCCATATCGATAAACTAGAACAGGAATTAGCAGAACTTCGTGCTAATGATAAACCGACTGTAGATCCAGACCAAATTGCGGCTGATATTGAAAGACGCTTGCTAGAGAGTATGCGGAAGACCCCTGATGCAGAAGATTATACGCAAGTACAAACACCTGAGACTGACCAAGCTCAAACCGGTGTTGATGTCAATGATATCGTAACGCAAGTAAAGTCAGCACTAGAGCAAGAGCAGTCACAGAAGACTTCAGCAGAAAACCAGAAGTCAGTAGTCCAAGCGGCAATCGCTGCATGGGGTGAGTCTGCTGAGAGTAAACTGTACAGTGCAGCAGCTAACTACAATATGTCTCAAATGGAGATTGATACGCTAGCTGCTAAAAACCCAACAGCTGCTCTTAAGTTACTAGGGATTGAATCAAAAGCTAATACAGCTTCTTTCTCACCAACTAGTAGCGTTAAATCACACAACCACACTCAGCTAACAAAACCAGAACCCCCTACCAATTGGGGTAATGATGCTGAGTTAGTCCCCTATATCAGGGCTATGGCAGAGTATGAAGCTGCTGGTGGAAAACTTTAAACTATTGGAGTAATATAAATGGCTCAATATACTGGTAATACCGGTACTTTCATCAATGATCACGTGTATAGTAATGTAATTCTTACACACCTTGATGATATGTTGCTTCCTTTCTCTTGGTCACGTGATGTAACTGACTTTGATAAGGGTTCTATCCTACACATTAAAACACTTGGTTCTGTATCTTTGCAAGAAGTTGCTGAGAACCAGTCTATCTCGTACAGCTCGATTGATACTGGTGAGATCTCTCTAGAGATGTCTGACTATATCGGTGATGGTTGGTACGTTACTGATGAACTTCGTGAAGAAGGTACTCAAGTAGAATCCCTGATGGCAGCTCGTTCACGTCAAAGTGCAATGGCTCTGTCTCGATTCTATGAAACTCGTTGGCTAGCTGCTGCTGAAGCTGCTCAATGTAAGAACGATGCTAACGCGGTTAACCGTGTACCTCGTCGTTTCATCTGTTGTGGTTGTGATGCTCAAGAAACCTTGAACATGTTCTCAACTATGCAGTATGCATTTGATCAAGCGGATGTACCTATGACTGGCCGTACAGCTATCGTAGATCCATCTATGGCTCTTAAGCTGAATAGTCTGTTTACTCAAGCTGACTCTCTTGCTAACAACTACGAGTTGAAAGGTCACCTTCCTAAAGGCTTTGTTGAAGAGCACAAGTTTGTTGGTAACCTATTTGGTTGGAACATCTGGACTAGTACCCGTCTTCCTATCATCGATGAAGAGACTATCGACTACTCTGCATACGGTGGCTCTGTTAAGCAGATCAAGAATGGCGTTGCCAACTTGTTCATGTGCTTAGCTAGTGACGAGACTAAGCCTCTTATGTCTGCATGGCGCAAGCGTGTTGGTGTAAGCTCTAACCGTAACTGGCACTTACGTCGTACAGAGTATCAAACATATGCTCGTTTTGGTATCGGCGCTCAGCGTGTTGACACTCTTGGTGTTGTCATTTCTGAAGTATGTGCTGACCTTGCTTGCTTAGCATAATAGGAGATCTTACTAATGGCTAAAGATCGTTATTCTAAAGTCCCTCTTTGGGGCGTAACAAAGCATTATGGACACCGTACTACTAGCTTGGCTCGTGGTTCTGAAGTTCATACTACTGGTCGTGATCGTGAGCTAGTATTCGAATTTGATTTCGATGACCTGCCTCGTTGGTTTGACCATATGACAAATGCAAATATCCGTATCCCGGATGGTGCAGTTGTTAAAGAAATTAAGTTCGAAGTTACTGATCCTTTTGTTGGTGATGCAGATGCTCAATTCCAATTTGGTCTTATGGATCAGAATGGTGACATCTTATCACACACCTATTTTGGTGCTCTAGAAGGTTTTGTAGGTAAGCCTCGTGGTTTCTCTGCATACTTCCCTAATGTCGGTGTAAGCTACGCAGGATTCAATGATGCGTGTGATGGTGAGAACTACACACTATTCCATGTATGCTCTGTAGGTGAACTTACATGTGGTGAGGCTCGTGTAACTATCGTAATGGATACACCTTTCTATGCTTATCATTACGATGGTAAGTCTGTAGAATCACAACGTACAGGAACATTCATGCCTAACCGTAATGATTGCTGCCGTGACGAGTGTGAGGTTGTTATCATCAACCCATGTGATGTCGAGCGTGTAGAGGTAGATCCAGTACCTGATTCACCAGCTCCAGAGGTTCTGTATGAAGATACAGTTACTGTTGTAGAGCCAGGTGAGCCTGATGTAATCTGTGAAGGTGAGACATTACCAGACCAAACAAGTCAGCGTAAAGGTGACTGTGGTTGCTAAAGACCAAAAACCTGGGTGAATAACTCAGGGGGGCTTCGGCCCCTTTTCTTTTATATAGGAGAGTAGTGTGGCATATACACTTTTAAAAACTGTTCAGATGGTTTTGTCTGATATGGATGAAGACAAGGTTAGTAGCCTCTATGGTTCAGATGAGGCACTGGAAGTAGCTAACATTGCTGTTAGTGTCTACAGCGCTATCCTCACTGAGTACCCTTGGATTATTAACAAGGCTATTGTCCCAGCACTTAGAGTCGATAAGACAACGGTGACTGTACCGAGATCATCTCAAAGAATTACCAGTGTGAAGTACGCTCCAAGTAATAAGTGTGGAGATTGCTCTGGTAAAGATAAATGGTTTGACCCGGGCTGGACAAAGCAATCCGAGTGGACTCCTAGTTGCAACTGGAACAAATGTGGTGTACCACAAACGTATTTAACAACTAACTATGTTCCAAAAACACAGAATAAATTAGATGACTGCGTGGAGTTGGTGTTTCTAGAGATGGAAGAGTTTCTAGCTAAATGCCATTACCACGAAGACTCTTGTGATGTATGTGTAGTAGCAGACCATCATGATGAATACAAAATTAAGATACCTAATGATAAAGACCCAGAATACTGGACTGTTATCGGTGGGAAGGTAGTCCTCGATTCTTATTGTAAGATGGATGGTTCTAAACTGAATCATGAGCGTCTTATGATGATTGGACAGACTAGCCCAGAGATCCAGGTATCTGACTCAACTGTTATTGACCTCCCAACAGAGTTCTATAACTATTTTCTAGCTGAGCTTAAATCAACAGCTATGTACACGCTACAAGAAAGACCTAATGAGAAAGAAGAGCAACGTGCTCAACGGTTAAGAAAGTCCTTACTCCGATCTCACGGGCTACAAGGTAAGCGAAGAACATCCGTAGCATATGACTACGGTTCAACTTGGAGAAAATAATGAACGAAGTAAGATACCCAATCGGTAAGAAGCACCTAGTTGCTGTACACAATGACTCAGCATCTGCTATTGTTATTAAGTATGACCCACCAGGCGGGACTTTCCCTAAAGCCTTGATGGGTGATTTCACTACTTTTGAGAAAGCTGGTGAGACGATTAAAGAGTATATCCGTAGAAATCAGAAAGGTTAATTCTAATGGCTAGAGCATCCGTAACCAAACCATACGTAAGCTTTATTGGAGGTCTATGGACTGAGTCTAGCCCATTAAGCCATCCTGAGAATACGAGCAAGATTGAGCAGAACTTTAAACTTAACCCTGATGGCTCTAGGGAGCGTCGTCTAGGTCTTGAGTTTGATGGCCAGATATCTGAGACTCTCGGAGAAGATCACGTAGTTGAAAGTTATCGATGGACAGACCCAGGGAATATCAACGACACTGTTGTTGTAGCTATTCAGACAGGTAGTAAGGTTACACTGTACAGAGAAAAGTCTTCTTGCGCTAGTGACTATGTTGAAGAGTTCTCATTTGATCTTGAAGATTATCGAGTGAACTCTAGAGATATCCCTAGTACTCCTGTTGATTTTGCTAGTGGTAACGGTAAACTGTTTATAGCTCATGGCGCTATCCAACCTCTGTACATCAACTATACGGTTGAAGGGTCATGTTCTGATCTAGTCGAGGGTTGGAGTATTGAAACAGTTCAACTCTATGAGAGAGACTTTGACGGTGTTGAGGATGGTCTAGCTAATAACCAGAACCCAACTACCTTATCTGATGCTCATAGATACAACCTGCTAAACCAAGGTTGGACTGATGAGTATATCCAGAAGTACTTTGATGAAGTTGGTGAGTACCCTAGCAACAACGAGAGTTGGTTCTTAGGGCTTTATATTGATCCTGCCACTGGTAACGAGGAGTGGTCTGTTGAAGAGCTTAGAAAGTCTTCTATAGGTACTGCTAATACCCCTCGGGGTCATTTTATCAGGAACGTATTTGATACGTGTGATATATTTGAAGACTTGTCTGAGAATGGTGTTGACTCTGTCGACTTACGTAGATGCTCTACTGTACTAATTAAGTTTCAAGCTCCTCATGGTCTTGTGGATTCTGATGGAGAGACTGTTACTGTAGTTGGCTCATCTGTTGTCCATACATTCCCTACTGCTACCGACCCATTTACAGATACTGAGGTGCTCAGTTTTGATGGTACGTACACAATGGGTGTTGATGTTGCTTATGTAGACGAGTACACCATAGGCTTAATTTGGGATGAAGTTGTAATGAGTCCTAACTTTGATTCTAATGAGTCTTACTGTTCCTTGAGTGCAGAACCCGATGTTGGTGTTAGTGCTCTTAACCCGGGTGTCCCTATCAGTGAATGCTGTACAGAAGAAGCCCGCCCTGAAGTTAATGGTGTCTATGCTGGTAGAGTGTGGTACTCTGGTATCTCTTCAGACAGACTAGGTAACAGAGTATACTTTTCTCAAGTACTTAGAACTGATGACCAGATAGGTAGAATGTACCAAGAGTATGACCCAACTGCAGAAGAGTTCTCTGAACTTATCAAGACAGATGGTGGCTTTGTCGAGATCCCTGAGATGGGATGGGTAAGAGCTATGAAGGTACTCAAGGACAGCTTACTTATCTTTGCTGACAATGGTATCTGGTCTATCACAGGTGGTAACTACGAGTACTTCTCTGCAACATCTTATAGCGTATCTAAACTAACTGAGGTTGGTGTAGTTGCTAAGAAAAGTATTGAAGAGATCGAAGATACTTGGGTGTATGCTGCTAACCGTGGTATATACATTATCTCTAGTGAGAATCGTGTTCAGAACATAACAGAAGAAGCTATCCACACACGTTATAGGAAAATCCCTAGAGAACGTAAGCGTGAGATAGATATCATCTACAACCCCTATGATAAAACTCTCCATGTACTCCATGGGCTTGAGTATGAACAAGAGCGTTGGAGATACTGTTCAGAGTTGATTATAAACCATAGAATCAAAGCTTGGTATGACTATCGGTATAAAGGCAACGTCTTGACCCATATGTTCTTAACAGGTAACGATTCAGAAGATGAGTATGCCTTGTGCTACTTGTCAGATATCAAAGAGACCAACGACTCGTACTACATGTCCAACTGTAATTTTACAGACTGGGCTCTTACTAATGAAGCTACAGACGCTCCTGCGTATATGTTGACAGGGCCTGAACTCTTAGGAGACCTCTCTAAGGATAAGCAGATATCAGATATGTGTGTGTTTATGGAGACTATACCAGAGAGTGGGTGTATCTTTAGAGGGCGTTGGGACTGGGCTTGTGGTGAGTGTAGCGGGGACTTTACAACAGAGCAACAGGTATTCAAGCCTAAAGCTCCTTGTGATGATATGTACCCACATCAAGTAGCTAGAGCTGATATTAAGGTACGGGGGCATGGTAGGGCATTCGAAATAGAATTCTCATCTGAGCCTGATAAACCTTTGAAACTGTACGGTTGGAGTGTTGATTATGAGTCGAGAAACAGAAGTTGATGTTATCTACCAAGACGAAGATATTAAAGTTAGTCTTGAAGATGTCGGTGGTGATGATACTATCGTTATCCACGTTGAAGTATTCACAAAGTTCACGAAAGAGAAGTACGAAAACTGGCTTCTACTCTTCTCAGATATAAAGCAGTACGTGCAGAATAAAGGCTACTCCTATATTGCAGCAGGCCATGATGAAGCAACCCCTCAGATGATCAAGTTCTGGGAGATGTTTGGCTTTGTAGTCTATCGTAGTGGTGATGGCCATATGGCAGTAATAACAGTTGACCCGGAGGATTACAATGGCTAGTCTTATATTTGCTGGTGCATCTGTCTTAGGTGCTGCATCCAGCTACAAATCAAATAAAGAGAATATAAAGTACCAAAAAAAGCAACAGCAGGTTCAATCAAGAATTGATAAGATCCAAGCTCGTCGTAACAAGATTGCTACATACAGAGAAAGAATCTTAGCAGAAGCTGAGCAAGTTCAATCTGGTGTTAATACTGGTGCTGGTGCTGGTCTTGAAGGTAGTGGATTCCTTGGTGGTATCTCTAGCTTAGAGACTCAGTTCGGAGCTAATGCTCAATACGTTAATAAGCTCAATGGTCTTACTACCTACTCTAACAACCTAGAGAACAAGGCCGGGAAATACCAGTCGATGTCTAGCTTGTTCGGTCAAGTCGCTAATGTCGCTGGTACTAACTTCGGTGGTGAAGCTGGAGTACAGAAGACTGTTTCAAATATGTTTAATCGCTAGAGGCTAATATGGCAGACGTTATATCTGATGTTGATGAAATCCCAGTTGAAGAGTATCAACCAAGTCCAGACCTACTCCATGGAGAGGACACACCTGAAGTAGATTATACTCAGTCTGCTAGCCACAAGTTCTCAAGCTTAGGTAGCGCAGCTAATAAGACTGTCTACGGAAATACTGAGAATCCTTTTGAAGCTTTTGCATCTAGCTTGGAACAAACACCCGGTGAACATGATGCAGAAGCTGGTCAGATGGTAATTACTTCTGTCTCTGAAGAACTTGGCCCTGATGCCCCAGATGCATCGGAAGTCATGGCTAAAGCTTACGAAGATACAATTACCCCGGGTATCTCTGACAGAGCTGGGTTCGAGGTGATAGTACCTGAGCCACAGATTCTCCATAACAGAAAGAAGCTTGTATCTTATATCGATCAAGTGAAAGCTGAGAATCCTGATGGTTGGGGCCAAGCCTGGGAGATGGCTAAGTCTATGTTCATCCCAGGGCGTAGTATGTTTGCTGCTAAAGCTCTGTTTGATACTTGGGACTTAGACAAGGTAGAGAACTTCACTAACTCATACAAAGCAGCTCCTCCTGAGAAGCAGGAAGAGTTATTAGACTTGTTTCTAGCAAGAGCTGAGAAAGTTGATGGTTACTGGTTAGAGAAGACAGAACTAATGTCTAACCTGATTGAGAACACATCAGATGAAAATCTAGGTATGATGAAGTTCTTTGCTTACACTGATATAGTGATGGGCGCAGGAGATCTAATAGGTATAGCTTCAGTAGCCCGTAAGCTTGCTCAGAAGTCTGACATTGCAATTGCAGTGAAGGAGGCTGGTAACCCTAAGCTAGGCGGAGAAATCGCTGCTAGAGCCGTTACAGGAGGCCCTGATGTTGCTAAGACACTGGGGGTTGACTACGATGCTACAGTAGCCTCTGTTATAAGGAATGATGGTGTCCATGATGCTAATGACATCCTAGGGAGTATGCCCGGGGCTAATCTTATTGATCCTAAGGTTGCTGCATTCAGACAGTCAGTTGATGACTCGCTAACAGAAGCTAAAGACTCGTTACTTCCTGCCACTTTCCAAGAAGATGATAGACTTAGGGAGATAGATAGAATCAACAAAGAAGCTATTGCTGAAGTTGAAGCTAGATATGCTCCAGAAGCCCAGGCTCAAGTCAAAGTCAACTCTACTATGAATGAGGACGGAGAGCTTGTTGTAGACATCTCTTATGATTACTATGACAAGTTCAAGAAAGACGGTACAGCTGATTTAGGAACTAAGAAGAAGCAAGGTACAGAGACTAAGCGTATTACAGTTACTAAAACTGCCTGGGGTATGCTTGATCAATTTGGTGCTGAGGATATTGCCCAATCAGGTCTTAACCCTGCATCTGCTAAGCGTAAGCTCAGAAACTCCATGGAGAGTACTACCGTAGGTCGTGTTGTTGAAGATGCAGGCCTTGTACAGAATGCCCTGCCTAAGTTTGAGAACACATTTGCTGAAGCTTATAGCGTTGCTTTTAAAGAAGCTGGTGGTAAGAAAAAGAGAGCTGGTGTTGTTAAAGCACTAGCTGAGCAGGATAAGGTTGGTAAGGTTATGTCTAAGGAAGAACTTCTGACATTTGATCCGACTTTAGATAGCAAGCAAGTAGCTAGTTACTTCATGGTGAATGAGCTACAAGATGTTGCTCGTGTTGCTGCTGGTGATATGCGATTCAGACGGGGCCAGTTAGAAGGGCTTAAGGAGATTGACTTAGGTGGTACAAGCCTAGGGTTTGGTAAGACATTCGATGACCTTGGAGAGAACTTCCTCAAGGCTATGGATAACACTTATTTATCTAGAAACAATCTACCTAAAGCAATAACAGACATCTCAACTGGTAAAGCTATCAAGATGAGTGATGTCCCTGCATATCTAAAGTCACGAGGTTACAAGGTAGCTGTTTTAGATAAAGATGAAGTGCTACCCGATGGTCTCAAACACCAAGTTGTTATTACACCTAGTACTGGGGTTACTCCACTACGACGCGAGTCTTTAGACATCCACCGAGTAGATGGTTATGTGCCTCGTATCCGTAGTGATGCTAAATATTTTGTAGATCATGTAGTTACGGATATGGTCAATGGTAAGAAAGTTGATCGTGTACGTACTGCGGTAGGTGCTAGTACCAAGAAGGAAGCTGAACAGATCAGAGCTCAAATGGCTGATGATCTAGCTAACGGTACTCTTACAGATGCTAAAGGGAACAAGCTGACTGATGTTAAGGAAGTCTCGAAAGTTCGTTATGACCGTGAAGGACTTAACTCGGGGGCTAATGATGATATCCCACTTGATAAACGTGGTGTATTTATTGGTCACCGATCTACTCATGATATCGAGTGGAGAGGCCATGCAGCGACTCTAGATGCACCTGATGTAGCGATTGCCAAGAACATGGCTTTCCTTGCTCGTCAGATGCCTATGAATGAGTGGCGTATGCGTGTGGAGACCCAATGGAAGAATGCTGTGAGAGAGTCTGGCCTTGACCCTCAGCCTAGCTTGGATAAGCCTGTGGTTGGTGATAGTAGGTTGGAAGAGTCTCGTAGGTATATTTCCAGTATGATTGGTATCCCAGATCAAGATACACTATCTTGGGAGAAGTTTACTCGTCATCTGTCTGAGAAGATTGATAACGTTGCACCTAGGACTGCTAGAGCTATCCGTAGGAATACTAAAGCTCACCCAGCAGATACACTTAAGTACGCTGCATTTCAAAGCTTACTTGGTTGGTTCAACCCTAGTCAGTTAATTGTCCAGGCTATGAACATGACTACTGCTATGAGTATCCATCCTTGGATATCTACTACACATCTACATAAGATGATGGCTGTTAGAGCTACTCTATATGCTGATGACGCTGGGTCTATTAAGTTACTGGCTGGTAAGATTCCTGGAATTGATGCTGATGAGTTGGCTGATGTAGTACGTCAGTTTAAGCGAGCTAACATTGACCAAGTACAGACTAACGCTGATGTCTCAGCTGCTGCTGCTGGTTATGGTACAACACGAAGAGCTTTCCAAAAGGCTGCTGACAGTGGGTTAATTTTCTACCGTCAAGGTGAGTTAGCTGGTCGTACTGTCAACTACGTTGTTGCTCGTGAAGCTTATATGCGTAAGAAAGGTATCAAGTCTTGGAAGAATCTAAAAGATGATGACCATAGAGAGATCAAGGAATACTTTGATAATCTTAGTATCAATCTAGGTCGTGAGAATAAGGCTAACTTCCAATCAGGCTTCTCTAGTATCCCTACTCAGTTCTGGCATGTTCAGACTAAGTTTATGGAAATGTTCCTAGGTAAGAAGTTTGATAGTAAGGAGAAGATGAGACTGCTCTTAGGTCAAGGTGTTCTATTCGGTGCAGCTGGGATCCCATTGGGTAGTTATATTGCTGAGAAGTGGGCTGGTATGTTCCGAGGTGAGGATGGAGGCTATGAAGGCCCTATCTCTGAGGATGTAGTACGAGGCGGGTTGGTTAACTGGTTATCTGGTGATGCTGATGTTGCATCTCGTGGTGGTATCCCTAATGCCTTGACAGACCAACTACTTTCTATCTTCAAAGAGACTAATGACCCAATGTGGGAAAAGATAATGGGTGCTAGTGGTACTCTTATTGGTCGTGTTGGCTACGCAGCTAACATCATCAATCCATTCGGGCCAACTGCTCCTAGTGATGTAGATGAAGTTGCTCTGTTACGTGTTATGAGAGCTACTGCTAGTATCGCTAGCTCATTCAATAACCTTGAACAAGCGTATATGATGAACAAGACACAGAAGTTTATCAGTAAGACTTCAGGCATGATCAACTACAACAACCCTACTTTTGGTGAAGTATTATCGAAAGGTCTAGGTTTCCAAACTAAGCGTGAGAAAGTCATGTATGAAGGTATCCTAGATGTTAAAGGTTTGGAGAAGTGGCGATTGAAGATGGCAGATAAGTTCTTCCAACAACAGTTTGCTAAAGGTCTTGATGTCCGCTCAATAGAGTTCTCAGAACAATGGCAAGAAGATATGGTTGCTTGGACAAACTACTACGGTGATACAGACCATGACAGAGCTGAATTACAGAGCGCTATTATGAATAGACTATATGACTTAAGTGATAAAGAAACTAAAGCTGATAAAGCTATCTTAAAGCATCAATTATCATCACAGATTAACGCTATGTTGGTAGGTGAGGCATTAGAACCGTACAAAGGAGAAGATTAATGGCTGGTTTCCAGAATACTCTGCAAGGTGGATCACCTACTACTAGCTCAGCACCAAAGATCTCAGATAACTCTGGTATCAATGCTGCTGCTAGTCTAGTAGGTACAGCTGGGGCCTTGATTGGCTCTAGCTATGCTCAATCACAAGCTCAAGCTAGTTACGAGAATGCTTTTCAACAGTACCGTAAAGGGTCATCTGCTCTTGGTACTTTGGAAGCAAAGCTACGGGATGTCACTAGCCAAGCTGCTGAAGCCCCTAGTAGAGAGCTAAATCTCCAGATGAGTCAGCTAGAAGACATCATCAGAAAGACTAAACTAGGTGAGACTAGTGGTGTGTTGTCTGGGCTTAGTGTTAAGTCTCGTATCGATAGTGCATACAAGACAGCTATCAGTAAGTTCCCTGCGTTTGCTTCAGAATTGAGAGCACACCGTGATCAGTTCACATCTGGTGGTGCAGTTGGTGCTGCTATCGAGAAGTCTAAGATGGATTCAGAGCTTGCTGCTAAAGATGCTGAAGATCTTCGTGGTCAGATGAGAGACGTTGGTCTTAGCTATGACAATGAGAATGATCGTATATCTTTCCAAGCATACTCTAAGGAGCTTGGTGACTCTCAGATGCAATATGACATGTGGCTAGCTAAGACTAGTATTGGCCGCAAGAAGATGTCTGATGCTAGTACGTATCAAAGCTACCAGAATGCTGCTAACTCTGAATCCCGTGCTCAAGAGAAGTATGAGTATGAAGTAGGCCAAAGAGCTATTAAGGAAGCTAGGCAGAAGGTTACAGAGGCTAACGCTGCTCTTGATGCTTATATGAAGCAGGTCAAGTTTGACCACTACTTAGAAGAACATCCTGGTGATGTTGCTGCTAAAAAAGCTCAACGTAAGCGTGCTGCTGCAGCTCATAAGATGGCTACAGAGAAGCATGAGCAGAGCACTACCAAGTTCAACCAAGAACAGGCACAGCTACCTCAGAAACTTAGTGATGAACAGGCAGATCGTATAGAGAAACTTAAAGCAGCAGCTAGAGCAGCAGAAGCCCATCAAGTAGCTATGGAGAAAGCTAACTACGGCATCTCTCAGCGAGGTACTCAACAGGCTCAGGCACAAGCTACCTTAGCTAACACACAAGCGAGGACAGCTGGGCAAGTTGCTTCTAATGCTTATAACAAAGTAGCTCAGCCTATCTCTTTAGCAGCTAAGAAGCTGCAGCATGATCAAAACATGAATGCTTACAAAGTCCAAAAGGTCGTATCTAAGCATGGTGATGTAAACTATAGGGCAGATTTTGCTCGCGTTACACAAGCTATGCAGGATGGAAAGACTCCTGAGGAAGTTAAGCAGATGGTAGAAGCTCTTCGCTTAAAGCAGAAAAGCTCTATCACAAGTATGTTTAGTCAGCATGATATGATGGGGACTTCAGAGTATAATACCTATATGACAGGTGTCGATAAGAGTTACGACTCGTTACTGGATATAGTAGACTCAGGTGACCCTGTTAAAGCTAAGCAACGACAACTCACTCTTGCCAAGATTGAGGAAGACTTTGCATTTATCGGCCATCCTAACTACCGTAATGCTCGTATCTTACGACATACTGGTAAGCTAGCTGCTCTTAGTACATACCATAAGTGGTTCTCAGAGAACCAAGCACTTCCTGAGGGGAGTATTGCTAGACAGCAAGGGGATAAGGCTCTTGGTATCTACGCTGAATTGTCTGGGCTAACCCCAGAACAAGTCGTTAGAGAGCTAAGTGATACTGTTGATTCTGGTAAAGCTACACGCCCTGTTATTGGGGCTCTATTAGCAACTGGTGTTAAGCAAGGCGCGTATGATACAGCTGTACCAGAAGATCGGGATGTCTGGAATATAGCTATGAATGATACCCGTTGGGGATTATCAGCACTAGCAACTAAGAAAGGCATTGAGGGTGCTAGGAAAGACCCTGTGGCTAAGGAGATGTATGGAAGGGCTTTTGATCAGCATGTTGAGCAAACTTCAGGTATGTTACCTGATGGTTGGTCTCTCGACTACTCCAACGGGAAGTGGTCAGTTAATAAAAAAGATTCCGAGGGTGGTAAAGAGTCGATTGTATTCTTACCAAATGGGGATACAGCCAACCCGACCCCAGGATTTAGTGGCTGGCCTAAAGGTTTCGAAACTGTTGGTAGAGATGATCTAGTAGCTCGTACAAAGCTCTTAGCTTGGATTACAGCTAATGGTCGTGGTCTTGTACCAGATACTCTTACTAAAGATAATGGTGGTAGGCAGAACGAGAATTGGATTGGTATCTCAGGAGACATTGCTGGTGCTGTAGGTACTGGTATTGCTCGTGGTACTGATGTAATGACTAGCAGTCCTGCTAAAGCCTATACTGATCAGTTCACATCTGGTGGAGGTACTGCCCAAAGTGGCAGCGGGTTTCTAGGATACACTGGGCCTAAAGACTCAGCGTATATTGATGCTTGGGAATCTCGTGGTAAAGAATATCTCCCTATTTATGAAGAAGCTGGTAAAGCTTATGGAGTAGACGTAGGTATTCTAATCAGGCAAGGTGCTCAAGAGAGTATGTTCAAGAACGAAGCTGCATCTGAGAAAGGTGCTGTAGGTATTGCCCAGTTCATCCCAGCAACTGCTAAAGCATATGGTCTTATCGACGAAGATGGTACAGATCATCGAACAGATGTAGGTAAGTCTATTGATGCACAAGCAAGATTGATGGCTGATCTATTGGAACGTAACGATGGTGATATGGCTACAGCACTTGTTGAGTACAATGGTGGCTGGAAAATGAGGGATGCTTGGAAAGCTGGCAAGATTAAGTTGGAGGGAAGTAACTACAAAGAGACTCGCGGGTATATACTAAGTATTCTAGGTGAGTCTGCATTTAAGAGGTGAAAGTTATGAATACGAAGATGCTAGACATTATGATGAGTGAGGCTGCTTCTGGTGTGGAAGAAGTTCCAGGCCCTAAGAGTAACCCACGAATCATGGAGTATCTAAACACAACTACAATCAGAGCTACTGATGACATCACTCCGTGGTGTAGTGCTTGTGTTAATTGGGTAGCTATAAAAGCAGGATACAAAGGAACTGATAGTGCTGCATCTGCTACATGGAGAAACTGGGGTAGGAAGCTCAGCAAACCAACACGAGGATGTGTTATTGGTTTTGTTAGGAATGATGGTTCAGGCCATGTAGGTATTTTTATATCTGAGGACTCTGATACATACACTATCCTTGGTGGAAACCAATCAGATAAGGTAGGGATCAACCGCTTCTCTAAGACTAAATCTAAAGAGCCAAGAGCTTGGTACTTCAGAGCCCCTAAGACATTACCTACCAGTAAAACTGGTGGCGCAGCTGCTGTTGGTGGTACTGTTATTGGTGGGATGAGTTTGGAAGAGCTTACTAAGGAGTTTAGAGCAACCAAGGATAGGATGCTGGAATTGCAACAGGACGTTACTGAACTTAAAGAGCCAACTATTGTAGATGTCTTCACACAAGCAATGCCTGTGCTGGTGATAGTACTTTTCGGGTACATCGTCTATGAGCGTTGGAGGAAGATAAAGAATCTCGGTGTTTAATATATTTGAGAAGCTAGGGATGATGGTGGCTGTTATTGCAGCTGCTTTCTTCTCTGGGAAGATATCTAAAGGAAATAAGGAGAGAACCAAAGTCTATGAAGACACTCTCAAGGTTAAAGATAAGATTATTGAGCATAAGTCTTCTGGCAATATTCGTGACAGGATGTCTAAGTACATTCGATCAGACGATTAAACCTGACTTGTGTAGCTCCATGCAAATTACAACCTTTACGGAGGATGAGTTTGAATCGTTGGGAGAAGATACGCTCCATATTATCGAGAGCAATAACATCGTACTGGAGGAATCCTGTGAGTAAAGAGACTCAAGTAGTTGAAAAGGTTCACCATGAAGGAGATACCCGGCAATTCTGGGCATCTGCTGTATTTTCTGGGTTGTTGATTGGTATCGTTATGTTTTTAACATATGTCCCAATT
>JAHDBH010000194.1 GCA_020630495.1 Saprospiraceae bacterium | reverse complement strand
TCGCTAGTGCTACATCATCTATACCGTCAAAGTTGAAGTCCCTGGAGCCTACAGCTGCGAGGGTCGACAATGACGGACTGTACAGCACGCGAGCTGATCCATAGTACTCACCGATAGCTAGGCCTGGATCTGGGGTAAAGTTGGCTTTGATAAAATCAGGTCGATAATATTCCAGTGGAGAGAGGACTGATGGCGACTGGCCTGTGAGCGTCACATCAAAGACTCGACTCATCGTCTCATTTCCGGCTTCATCACGTAGATGTAGATCCATAGCAGGGCTGGGCTCTGTAAACGGTCGATCAAGATAGATGTCGTCTTTCGTACCGTTATAAGCACCTAGAATGGGGTAAGATTCGCTATATAGCACCTGTCTGCGAGAAAACATAAGGTGACCGTCCTCTATCCAGCAATTAGGATCTATGTCCTCAAAGCCCTCATATCCGCATTCGCGATGGAGCGCATTGGAGGCGACAGCCACTGGAAGATTGTGGTCATAGTCATAGAGAACCGTAGAAAACTGACCTAGGATATTGTGGTTTTCGGATTCCTCGCCGTTGGTAGCGTAGTTATGTACGGTCTGATGATCAATCCAGTCATAGCTAGTAGCAACTTCGGCAAAGAGTGGATCTCTGTGTTGGAATAGTGTCACTCCATTGACTACATCTTCATTTTTGAGGTCTAGATCAGCAAGTAAATCAGCTGCGTCGCGATCCTGTACATAACTGAACTGCTGGTATGGTCGCCATATTCCGCGATTGCCATCTGAGAATACATCGCGCTCACAGCTGATAGGACATGATGCGAGCTGAAAGGAAATAGCCGATCCCGCCACGACTGAGAGGGCTTCAGCGGTGCATGCTATTGATATAGCCTCATCGCCTAGCAAACTGATACTGACTTGATCACCCAAAAAGCACTCAAGATCAGACAAAAGTTGAGCTCGGTCAGTAGGGAAGACATACGGGCCATTCCAACAACTACTGGTGCTCAGTCTCCTGTTTTTGGTGAGTACATCATCGATATCGCACAGACCCGTTGATTCCCTCTGAGGGACGCATTGCAGAGTGTAGCATCGCTTGAGACACTCATCGCAAGCATAGTCATCTCGGAATGTAACAGCTGAAGCTGATATGACACTATCAACAGTTGCGGTAGTAATCGATCGAGCACCAAGTGGCGATGTCGACGGGATCGGGCTACTCGGATTTGCAGGCGCCCATGCAGTCAGTGGGTTGCTGCCAGCGACGCTTAGTGAGGCCGCGACTGCATTGAGTATATTGCGATGGCCCGATCGGTGCAGAAAGATGGAAGCACTGGTCGAAATACTTGGATCTATATCCGTAAGATCAAGTGAAACTAAAGGAAGGCCATCCTGGAATCTCTGTAGCACCATCTTACTACCAATGTGGGAGTCATCCGGCATGGTCAGTTGGACTAAGAATTCATCTCCTGGATGGAGCATATCAGTCTCATGGGAGGTGCCGGCTAAGTCCATCTCCCATAGACCATCACCAGCGTCATTAAAAGTCGCTAGAGAGGATAGTCCCCAGTTCTGTGAAGCCTGAGACATGCCATGATAGCTGTAGTGAGCAGGAATAGACCACTGGTAGATTCGATTATCAAAGTGATCGTTGACGCTGGTGAGCACGGGCTGTCCAGTGATACGGTCATAGGCCTCATGTCGAGTGATAATCTTCGACTGACCATCATAGGCTTCTATGGATTTTAGTATTCCTGAGCGTCTGATGATCTTATTGGTCACAGCAGTACGTGTAATCGTGGTATTGGAACTCACCTGTGGGAATCCAGCAAATGTGATCAGTGGAAATACGAATATAGGAGTGATATCGGAGTTGAAATCAAATCCTGCTCTGCCTGAAAACCCTTTGTGATCGGCCAGATCCACCACCATTTCAATATTCTGGCCAATCAGTCGATCTTCTAATACATCTGCCGCTGTAAAGCCTGCCCTTGGTATCTCGAGCATGACCGGCAGGCGATTATCCAGTGTGCGCGCTGATCTAGCGCCAGCACCAGTATAGTTTATGACTGATTCGCCTTCGTGATAGTTGTAGATGACTTCGTTGACCTTGGTATCTACTCGCTCTCCCGACTTGTCCATACCGTAGTGAGTGATCCGATATGGTTTGCCGTGCATATCATTGAGAGTGATGCTATAACCCTGCGATGCGACGAACTGATCTTTGCGTATATTGAAGAATAAACTGGTCAGTTGTCCTGTGAGTTCTGAGCTGTATCGCTTTTTGTCAGGTCCAAGTTGGGTCTCAGAAACCAAGGTAGGAAAGTCTCGTGCGGTGTAAAACTCGTGAACGGTTTCACCAGTGGGTGATAGTCCTAGTCTGTTTTCGGTGGCCAAAGATCTGACGGTCACTTGACTGTAACCTATGGATGCACCTGGAAAATATGATTCATTGATAGGATATTCGAAGAAGGATGTGGAGGGAGATTTGAGAAATGCCAATTCGGTGTAGATCTTAGCAAATCTGAGGGCTGATTCTTCTGCAC
>JAHDBH010000046.1:4728-22498 GCA_020630495.1 Saprospiraceae bacterium | reverse complement strand
GGACAACGGGAGTCAGCACAACCAGTCCTAAGCATGGAAGCTCTAGACAACGGGGGTAAAACCAGCAGCCACATAGCCACATCATCACATACTCATATACTCACATTGCGCGCAGCCCACCCACCACAACTATCACCCCACCACCGCCGTTACCTATAGCCTATGCTACATTGGAGATTCCAAAACTTTGAAGAGCCAGAGGGTGCAAGCGACTTTGAGAGACTCATGGAGATCCTCAAGCAACTGCTACTCTACACCTCTGGCGATATGTCTGAGGCACTCAGCTGGCTCAATGAGCTTGATCGTGAGCACAATCTCACGAGCGACAATTACGCCATGGGTGACTTCATCAATGATCTCATCGACAAGGGCTATATGAAGCACGACCGCAAGACAGGAGAGATAGAACTCACAGGCCGCATGGAGATGAGCCTGAGACGAAATGCTCTCAACGAGATCTTTGACCAACTCAAGAAAAATAAGAGCGGCCGTCACAACACACGGATCACAGGTCGTGGAGATGAGATGACGAGCGAGCTGCGCCCCTACCAGTTTGGAGATAGCCTCGACAAGATTGCCATCAGTGAATCGCTCCGCAATGCTCAGATACAGCACGGGATAGATGATTTACACCTCACCCAAGATGATCTGGAAGTGCATGAGACCTATCATCAGAGCTCTATGAGCACCGCCCTGCTGATAGACCTGTCACACTCTATGATACTCTATGGCGAAGACCGCATCACTCCAGCTAAGAAGGTTGCTATGGCTCTCAGCGAGCTGATCACCACACGCTATCCCAAGGATACCCTAGATATCATCGCATTTGGTGATGATGCGTGGAAGATAGAAATCAAGGATCTACCCTACCTCAAGGTAGGACCATTCCATACCAATACTGTTGCTGGACTGGATATGGCTATCGAAACGCTGAGAAAAAGAAAAAACACCAACAAACAAATCATGATGATCACAGATGGGAAACCCAGCTGTATCAAACTTGGAAAAAAATATTATAAAAATTCCTTTGGCCTAGACCGCAAGATCCTCACGCGTACACTTAGCCGTGCCGTAAAATGCCGCAAACTCGGAATTCCCGTCACCACATTTATGATTGCTCGAGATCCATACTTGGTGCAATTTGTAGATCAGTTTACCAAAGCTAATAATGGCAAGGCATTTTACAGTTCGCTGGATAGTCTTGGCGAATTTCTATTTATGGACTATAAAAATAATCGGAGGAAAAGAAAGCGATAACACTGAATTCCTTTTACAGCGTTTCTTTTTCTACAGCCAGATGTAATTTTTTTTTGCCGAAAGGCATCCCCTACCTCACAGAACAGACATACCATGAAAGAACCCAAGATAAATACCCTCGGAGCCCTCAAAGAATCAAAGTACCAGCCACAGTCCATAAAGGACGAACTGCGAAAAAATCTCATCACCGTCATGCGATCTGGCGAAACCATATTTGCGGGTGTCAAGGGATTTGAAGAGACGGTGATTCCTGATCTACAGCGCGCGATTCTCTCTCGGCACAATATCCTCCTCCTAGGACTTCGCGGTCAGGCAAAGACTCGTATAGCACGCACGCTCACTGCGCTGCTTGACGACTACATGCCGATCGTACGAGGCTCAGAAATCAATGATGACCCCCTGCAGCCACTCTCGCGCTATGCGCTCGATCTTCTCGCTGAGCATGGTGACGATACACCTATCAGCTGGGTGCACAGGTCAGAGAGATTTGTAGAGAAACTGGCTACACCAGACGTATCTGTAGCTGATCTGATAGGCGATATAGATCCTATCAAGGCCGCCGCCAATAAACTCAGCTACAGCGACGAGCGAGTCATCCACTATGGACTGATTCCGAGAGCTCACCGAAGTCTATTTGTCATCAACGAGCTACCGGATCTCCAGGCACGCATCCAGGTCGCGCTATTTAATATCTTGCAGGAGGGAGATATCCAGATCCGTGGATTTAAACTTCGGCTGCCACTGGATATACAATTTATATTCACGGCAAATCCCGAGGACTACACCAATAGAGGATCCATCATCACACCGCTCAAGGACAGGATAGAAAGTCAGATCCTCACACACTATCCTGAGCGCATAGAAGTAAGTAAGCAGATTACCGCACAGGAAGCACAATTGTCTAGCTCCCAAGTGGAGGCCGTAGATGTACCAGATCTCGCTGCTACTCTACTAGAATATATTACCGTCACAGCGCGGGAACATGACTTTACGGACGAGAAGAGCGGTGTCTCTATGCGGATGAGTATCTCCGCCATGGAAAATCTAGTGAGTGCCGCAGAGAGACGTATGATCCTAAGTGGTGAGGCCAAGACTAGAATACGACTGAGTGATTTCTGGGGTGTGATACCCAGCATCACAGGTAAGGTAGAGCTCGTATACGAGGGCGAGCAGGCGGGAGCGCACGAGGTGGCACTAGAGTTTCTCAGTCATGCGGTGCGTACACAGTATCTAGAGTACTTTGTGGATCCGCGAAAATTTGACAACAGCCCCGAGCGCGATCCCTTTGGTGTACTGCGGGAGTACTTTGCCGCGGGCAATAGTTGTCTGATCCCTATGGATGCAGATGAGTCCAGCTACCGCGAGGCGCTCAATGGTGTGCCAGGACTGAAGTCATTTGTCAAAGATCAGGAAGTCAACAACCAAGATCTCTACTATATGATGGAGCTGGTGCTGCATGGTCTGGCAGAATTTGACGTGCTGAGCATGGACATCGCTGCGGGGCGCCTGACATTTGGTGATGATCTAGCCAATATGCTAGATGATCTCGACGAAGACGACTTCTAGTGCGTGCGTAGTTAGTCTACGCTAAGCAGATGATCGACTGCGGTGTGAGCTCTCTCGTCGAGCATAGCAGTAGTTAACATAGCTATGTCTCTATCTTTGACATCGTTACTGATAAGAGACATCCCTATGATAATTTTTCTTGCCGCATATTACCTACTTACGAGCATCAGCCTCTACTTCTTATTTCCTCGAGCGGACAAGGCCGCACAGAAAGCGCTCATCCCTGGAGTCAACATCATGGAGGGATGCGATATCGTAGGTAGACCGCGCTGGTGGGCAGCACTGATGCTCATACCTATCGTCAACATATTTATCTATGCTGGGCTGGCGATCGATATCATCAGATCATTTGGCAAGCATAGATTCTGGCACTGGGTAGCCGTGGTCGTGGCAGCGCCTGTATATTTCTATTGGTTATCTCGACAGGGTGATGCCAAGTATCAGGGACCAGTCCTCAAGCAAGAGAAGGAATACTACGAGAAGATCAAAGCAGCTGAAGCTGCTGGAAAGACCACCACAGCTAAGAAGCTCCGCGAGCGGAGCCCCTATAAGAAATCTACTGGCCGCGAGTGGACGGAGAGCATTGTCTTTGCGGTATTTGCAGCGGCATTTTTGAGAATGTTTCTCGTAGAGGCATTTATCATACCCACACCATCTATGGAGGGCGCTCTGAAGCAGGGTGATTTTCTGTTTGTCAACAAGATGGCTTACGGTGCACGCATGCCCAATACGCCACTCATGATACCACTCTTGCATAACCGCATACCAAAGCTCAATCGCGAGTCATACCTCAGCAAGCCACAGCTCAAGTACACGCGTACCGCCGCTATGGAGTCTATCGATGTCAATGATCCTATTGTATTTAATTGGCCTATCGGAGACAGCGTTTACTTAGCCCCTTCTAGATCATTTGCAGCGGATCAGGTGCGTCGCGATCCTGGTGTCAAAAAAAGGATCGGCAACGCTAAGTTGATCACTAGACCTGTGGACAAGCGCGATCACTACATCAAGCGATGCCTTGGTGTAGCGGGTGACTCTCTAGAGATACGAGACCGTATCGTCTACATCAATGGGCAAGCCGTAGAGAACAGTGAATTTGCTCAGTGGGGCTATACATTTGATGCGCCAACACTGCTAGAAGATCGCGAACTCAAAAAATTTCGTGAAATAGAAGTGTACACCTATGATCTCACACCCTTTCAGCGCAATAAAGACAACTCTATAAAATACCAGGTCAATCTCAGTGATGATGAGGTAGAACTCTGGAAAGAGAAATATCCCAATTACCCACTTGCACGATATGAGTCAAGCAGCGAGGTGTGGCCCTATCATCCTAGGACAAAGTCATGGACTATAGATAATTATGGCCCTATATGGATACCCAAAGCAGGAGAGACAGTAGAGCTCAATGACTATACCATTGCCCTCTATGGACGTTGTATCAATGTCTACGAGAAAAACGATTTTGCCCGAAAGGGCGATAAATTCTTCATCAATGGTGAGCAAGCCACGAGCTATACATTCCAGATGGATTACTACTGGGGCATGGGGGATAATCGGCACGCCTCAGAGGATAGTCGATATTGGGGTTTTGTACCAGAAGATCACATCGTAGGTAAGCCGCTCGTGATATGGATGTCACTACATGAAGCCAAGGTCGGCGAAGGCATCAACTGGAAGCGCGTCTTCAAGAGTGGTAATATCTTCTGATTTGCTTGAGAAGTCGTAGCTTCGACGGGTGAAGTACAGCCTGACTTTATCGATTGCTTGCCTCTGTATCACGCTGAGCTCAGCGCAGTTTGATCTACCAAATACAGAGCTCATGAGTCTCAGACTCGGCCGAGACACAGCTGATCGGTGGATCGCGTACGCACCGCAGCAGATTGATGGCTGGGCCCATGGATACGTCAGTCAGGCAAGATTTTACTCGTACACGCAGTTTACTCTCACCATAGAGACGGCGCCAGGATTTACTGATGTGGTATCAGTGGATCTCAGTGATATGAGCTACACGCCCCTCACGGAGACGAGTTACAGTGAGTTTTCGCCCGTGATGTCAGGTGGAGGATCTCTCTACACACTCACTGTAGAGGGCGATCAGCGAGATGCCAGCAATCCGCAGCGCATATGGTACCATGACACTCGGCAAGGGATCAGCGCGCCCATACTCAGTGAGCATGATGACATAGGCTACTACGAGTTGCTCAGCGCCTCTACCCTTGTCATCTACAAGATAGGCTCGCCCTCCAAGCTCGCATTTGCCGACCTCAGGGAGAGCGATCTGCAGTATATCGTCACGGATCCTGGTCGATGCATCAGAAGGCTCTCGGCATCCAGCTTTGCCTATGTACAGAACATCAGCGGAAGCACGCGCTATCTCAAGACCTACGACATGGAGAGGCGACAGTCGGACTTCATCATAGGTCTTCCTAGTGGTGTCGAGGACTTTGACCTGTTGCCAGACGGTAGCTATGTATGCGCCACCAGCACGGGCATCATGCGCCATGAGCCGCGATCACAGACGGGATGGACGACCATCTATGAGTGGCCTGATGGCATGGAGGTCGCGCCCACTAGGATCAGCTGCAATGGTAGTAATCGCCTCGTCCTCATCACCCAGCGCTAGCGTGGTTACAGATTTTCTCGGTCATGAGCTAGATTTCCCAGGCAGACCGCTGCGGATCGTGAGCACCGTACCCAGCCAGACAGAGCTACTTTGCTCGCTGGGTCTCATGTCGCAGATTGTAGGTATCACCAGTTTCTGTGTACATCCTGAGGAGTGCTTTCGCACAAAAGCGCGTGTAGGCGGTACCAAAAATCTCACTACCGAGCGAGTATTGGCTCTCGCACCAGATCTCGTGATTGCCAATAAAGAAGAAAATGATGCGGATACCATCCTTGATATACAGCAGTCTGTCCCCGTATACGTCAGTGATATCAAGAGCGTCCAGGACGTCTACAGACTGATCAGCGACCTAGGCCAGCTCTGTCATGTGTCCGCAGAAGCTGAGGCGCTGAACGTCGCCATCAGGAGTTCACTAGAGTACGTCCCCACCATGCCGATCTATCGCGTGGCTTATCTGATATGGAAAGACCCCTACATGAGTGTAGGCGGCGATACCTTCATACAGCACATGATGGAGCTCAGTGGACTGCAGGGATACCTGGCAGATCAGACACGCTATCCAGAGATCACGCTGTCAGATCTGCGAGGCGCTGAGGTAGATGTCATCCTACTGTCTAGCGAGCCGTTCCCATTTGCTGACAAGCACATCGCCGAGATAGAAGCTGCCACAGGTACTCCGTGTCTTCTGGTAGATGGTGAGCTATATTCATGGTACGGTCCGCGGATGTTGCACTCGGCGAAGTACTTCAAGCAAGTGAGAGAGCGCATAGCGACTCGTCTATCTACTGACTGAGCAGCTCATAGAGTGTAGCGTCATAGTATGCTCTACTCAGTAGCGTCTTATTGAGCTTGATACGTGTCTCTTGCGACTTGGCCAGGAAGTCGAGGTACTTCACTTCACGACTATTGACTACAAATATGCTGCTCTCTCCTATGGCTAGCTTTCTGTATTCGGCACGTAGCAAGGCGTCATACTGAGATATGGTGCGCTCTAGTGTCTGTAGCTGCTGCTCCATGATGACCGTACTAGCTAGAGCTGCTGATTGCTGTGCATTGAGATTTTGTGCTTCGAGACCGCGCTCGAGTTGCAGACCTGCGATCTTGAGCTGCACGAGACGTAGCTCTGCACGCTCCTTTCGGAGAAATAGCGGAGTCGTGAAGTTCACCCCTAGTTTATAATCACTCAGCGTAAAGTCACGACTAGATGGCCTATCACTGATCTCTGCGAGTGGGTGGTAGCTGATATTGAGATCAGGCTTGAGTCGCTCCTTAGCCATGCGTTGGTCCAGCTCAGTCAGCGCGATCTTATTGTCATAAGCGCGTAGATAAGGATGTATATCGCTTGCTTGTATCATGGGAAGATCCAGCAAGACATCCGTCTCTGCATCCACCCCTGGCTCTAGCTCTAGCGGCACCACGCCCTCAAGCCATAGATACATACTGAGCTCAGCACGAGCCTTCACGATCTCTTGCTCCGCTATCTGTAGTGATAGCCTGCGTGCAAGTAGATTGACATCCGCCTCCAGCGTATCCACCGCTGGACCATCACCTGTAAGGAAGCTTGCACGCACCCCTGTGAGACGCTGCTCGGCTAGCCGGATGCCTGTAAGCGCTATCTCTCGCTCCATCATCGCTCGCGCCCACTCCAGATAGGCGAGGCTGGCATCATAGAGTAGATCATTGAGCAGAAGATCACGCTCTATCTCCGTGCTCTCTGCATAGAGCTCCGCTTGCTGCCGTGCCTGCCGACGCTCATCATAGAAGAGGCCCTCGCCTATAGGTATGTCCACGCCGATAGACCACAGACCATCTAGCGGCAGATTGTCGCTAGGATCTTGGAAATCGCCAGAACTCCGCTCGTAGCCCAGTTTCAGATCAGCGCCTATCCATGTAGGTACGCTCAGACTCGAGCTCAGTAGATTGTAGTACTCGGTGTCTTTGTAGTTTTTCTTATTCCAGTCTGCGGCGATCTTTGGGTCAAACTCTCCCTTGCCTTTCATCACATAGGCATCCGCTTGCTGTGTGAGAAGCTCCGCCTGCTGCATGAGGGGATGATGATCAAGCACTAGAGCTATGTACTGCTCATAGGTCATCACTGTCCTAGTGCTATCTTGACCCGTCGCATACAGCGACGCTAAGATCAGTAGTGATGGTAGCAATAGTCTTATCATCTTGCCTGTATATCTGCTAGTGCCAGACCATGGGGCTGTGGTCGCTCATCGTCATTCACATTGACAAATACGATCTTGTCTATCGTGATGATATCCTTCTGCGTCCAGGTATTGCGCACAGCACATCGAAAGCTGATGCTCGTACGTCCCAAAGACTCGAGTTCTATACCTATCTCTACTATATCGCCTTGGCGAGCACTGGATATGAAGTTGATCTCAGACATGTACTTGGTCACCACGGTATGTGACTTGAGAGTCTGCATAGCATGGATTGCCGCTTCTTCGTCGATCCAGCGCAGCAGCGCACCACCAAAGAGTGTATTGTTGCTATTGAGCTCAGAGGGCTTGATGAGTTTGCGCGTGAGGTACTGCATTATTTGAATCTCTTGAGAGGTGGCTTAGCTTTGGTGTCTTTGAGCTTTTTCTTCTTGTAGTAGTCAGGCGGGAATCCATTGAGCTGTCTCCAGATCTCGTAATAGACACGCACGCGCTTGAGGAGGAGGAGTGTATTGGCTCCGCCGCCCACACGCACTTGCTCAGGCCAGTCTTCTCCTTCTGCTGCGGGAGCGATGAGGATGCGATACTTACCGTTTTCGCTGATGTAGTTGTCTATCGCATAGACCTGTCCAGCAAAGGTGCCATAGCTATTCTCTGGCCATCCACGAAACACGATCGCAGGCCACCCGTCAAATAAGATCATCGTACGCTGCCCTACCTCCAAGAGGGGCATATCACGTGGACGTACATAGGCTTCCACGGCCTTATTAAATTCCTTAGGCACCACACTCACTAGAGCTTCTCCACTCTTCACATATTCTCCGATGCCTGACTTGAGTGCTTGCGTGATATAGCCATCTATGGGTGATAGGATCACACCATTGCTACGGCGCTGGCTATAGGATCCGAGATCAGAATTGAGCTTAGAGATATCTGCCTCTGCCGCATACTGCTGTGAGAGTGCCGACTGTTTGTCACTCTGAGCCTTGAGGGCCTTGTCCATGAGTTCATTGCGCAGGGCAGTTCTGTTAGCTTGCAGCGTCTTGATCTTGGCGCGCTGCGTCTCTAGGGAGTTAGCGTAGCCGAGCACGGATGCCTGCGCCTCCTGGAGTGAGAGGCGCTTGACTTCCACATCCGTCAGGGACTTGATACCGTCCTCGTAGAGGCTTTCTGTACGCGCTAGCTGATTCTGTGAGTTGCTTACTTTCACTCGGGCGGCTACCAGATCCAGACTATCGCTACGTAGCTTGAGCCTTTCTTGCTCTATGTAGAGTTCATTTTGCTGGAGCTTCACCTCGATGTTATTGATCAGGGTCTGATACTGTGACTGTAGCCGGTTTGCCTTTTGGGCGTAAGCCCCCGCAGCATCACGCTTAGCTGCTAGCTGTCCCTCTGTATTCTCTACCAGTGCTGGATCTATGTAACTCGTGCTCGCCTCAGACAATATCACCAGTGTATCGCCTCTGCTTACTAGCTCTCCCTCACCCACGCGCCACTCCTCTATCCTACCATCTATGATGGACTGCACCACCTGTGGGCGGTCCTCAGGGAAGAGTGTGGTTACATAGCCATTAGTCCGGATATTCTGCGTCCACGGCATGAACAGCGCTATGAATCCCAAGATGGCTATGAGTACGAGTAATCGCAGGAGCATCTGAGAGACATTGCGCTCAGAGAGCAGCTTGAAGCTCGCATACTTGCTCTGATCTACGCGATCAGAGATGCTTGATTTACTGATATTGAGCATCTATACAGGCTTGATGGTAGAGTGAATGATACTCCCTTGCTGGAGAGTGATGCTTTGTGAAATATACTTGAGCCATAGCTCATCTACTGATGTGACGATCACATTCCACGGTTGCTTGGCATCAGTCAGATTGGCTATGATCTGCTCTTTCTCATCAGCCAGGACGTGGTCTAGGGGATCCTCTAGCAGGAGCAGTCTTGGCTTGTTGACTATGGCTCTAGCGAGAATGATCTTATTCTGGACACTTCTAGGAATCTTCTTACCGTCTGGATCTAGCGGTGTATTGAGCCCGTCTGATAGCGTGTTGATAAAGTCGTGTAGATGAACTATCCTGGCAGCTACTGACACATCATCCAGCTCTACATCATCTCGGCCCACCTTGATATTATCTAGTATAGTACCCTGAAAGATCTGATTGTTACTCAGTGAATATCCTACCATGGTCTTGAGCGTATCACTGCACAGAGAGCGCTGTGCGATACCGCTGTAGCGCACCACACCCGTGGTCGGCTCAAATATCCCCGCCAGCAACTGCATGAGAGTGGACTTGCCAGCTCCACTGCCGCCCATGATGCACACAGACGTACCAGCTGGCACCTCAAAGTCTATATGATTGAGAATCGTCTCCGCTGATCCCGGGAAGTGAAAACTTAGATTGGCTACAGATGTGGTAATCCCTTCGTCCTCAGCCAGCTCGAGCTCAAATCCATCGTCCTCGTCCAGCGGCATATCCGTCACATATCCGATCTTCTCCAGAGCTGTGAGTACGTCATATATACTATCGAGGGACTGTATGAGCTTCTCCACGGATGCGATGATGAGGATGATGATGATCTCAGCAGCGACAAACTGACCTATATTCATCTCTTGCTGAAATACGAGTAGGCCACCAGAGATGAGCAGACCAGCAGCGATGATGACTTTGAATCCTATGAGATAGAGAAACTGCGAGACGAGTACGCGGAAGTGAGACTCCCGCGCTCCGAGGTAGTTCTTCACACGCTCATCCGTCTCATTGAGCGCCAGGCTAGAGTTGCCGATCAGCTTAAAGGAAAGCTTGGTCCTGGCTATCTCTTCGAGCCAGTACGCTATGGCATACTTATACTTGCTCTCCGTGAGGCTGGAGCGCATACCCCTGGGACCCGTGATCGCCATGATCACATAGATCAGCGCTATGAGCACTATGCTAAATAGGATGAAGAAAGGATGATATAGACTCAGTACGATCAGTCCCACTATGATCTGAAATAGCGCTAGTGAGAAGCCTATCAAGATTTTGGGGAGGCCTTTCTGGATAGTGAGCGTATCAAAAAACCGATTGGCAAGCTCTGGTGCGTAGTAGTTGTAGAGCGACTTAAACTGTATCCGAGGTATCCTGTAGGCAAACTCAAAGGCACTGCGGCTAAATATCTTCTGCGCCAGATTCTCCACGATCCGCAGCTGCAGCAACTGCAATATCCCTGTGAGAGCGATACCTACGATCACCAGACCTACGAGAAATATCCATGCAGCACTCACCTCGCCCCCTTGGATGAGATTGATGATTGCCTGTATACCTAGAGGTAGCGATAGATTGACCAGACCATTAAATAGCGCATAGGTGTAGACCTGTGTGATATCGCGTTTATCAGCTTTGAGCAGCCGCTGAAATCGCATCAGTGGCGTGAAAGGGGTTTCTGTGTTGTTGGCCATTCTGTCGTGTTAGCTCCGTGTGATGCAGGATGAGGTAAGTACTTTCGTACAAATGCCATACCGCAAACCATGCTGATCTGTAAAACAAGATCAACTATCACAAATAATAGCTTTACTATCATTTAGTTCATGTTGAACCAAAAAAAGATAACAAAGCAAGTCTCTCATCGTTTTCTGCCTATGAGAATTCCCTTAATTGCTACTGCTCTTTTCTTTCTCGCTGTATGTCGACTTGATGCTAGCTCGGGTATGCCTGATGCTGTCTCGCACGCTCTTATCCAGTTGTCTGAGGACTGCACTGAGCGCGAGCTGAGAGCTTCCTTGCAGAATGCTGGACTCCAAGTATCCTTATCGACCATACAGATCCGTGAGATCGTTCCTTCGCTACGGATCTACAAGCTCACTGGTACCGATGCACAGATTGATGCCTTGGAGCAGCACAGTGCTTCCTATAGTTGCATCCTCTACTACGAAAAAGAACAGCTCATAGAGTGGCGCGACACAGAGCCCAATGATCCTCGATTTTCTGATCAGTTTCAGCTGGCGCGTATAGGTCTCACTCGGGTGTGGGACCAGACCACGGGCGGCACTACTGTAGATGGTAAGCGCATCTGCGTGGCCGTGATAGAAAGCGGTATCGAGATCGATCATCCAGATCTAGCTGACAATCTATGGACTAATCGTGGCGAGGTGCCAGGAGACGGCATCGATAATGACGGTAATGGCTATGTGGATGACTTCTACGGCCTGAATGTACGCACTGGCGACGATCAGCATCCTGTGGATTTTCATGGCGTGGGTGTGAGCGGGATCATAGGTGCCGTAGGGGATAATGGCGAGGGAGTCTCTGGAGTCAACTGGGATGTAGAGCTGATGATGCTCACGCGAGCGAGGACCAGTATAGACATCGTAGAGGCTTACCAGTACATCCTGGAGCAGAGACAACTTTACGATAGCACGGATGGTGCAGAAGGAGCGTATGTAGTTGCGACCAATTTTTCTGCTGGCATATCAGATGTATTCGGTACGGACTTCCCTATCTGGTGTGGCATGTACGATCTGCTGGGAGATGCAGGTATACTCAGTATAGGAGCTACGACTAATGATGAGGACAATGTCGACGAGACTGGTGACATGCCCAGCACCTGTGATAGTGAGTATCTCATCATCGTAAGTAATAGTGACGAGCTCGACCGACCAGATCCTACGGGTTCGGGATTTGGTATAGAGAATGTGGACATGGTCGCGCCTGGACTCAATATCTTGACCACCACTCGTGATGCCGGATACCAAGAAGCTTTCTCGGGCACCTCGGCAGCTGCCCCACATGTAGCTGGTGCAGTGGCACTATTGCACAGCATACCATGCGAAGAGTTAATAGACGATGTAAATGCTGATCCTGCTGCAGGTGCGCTGCGCATCAAAGCAGCGATGTATGATGGTGTACTCCAGTTGGACGACTTTACTGATCGCGTGGCTACTGGGGGACGACTTGATGTACATGCCGCCTTCCTAAGGCTCGGAGCTGCCTGTGATATCGTAGAGCAGCAGCTACTTCTCACTGTACATGGCACTACGTCTGATCAGATCCGCATCTTATATAGTACACTCACAGATGATGACCACGATCTTACTATCTGGGATCCTCAGGGCAGAGCCATCCATCAAGAGCGAGTCCGCGCCAGCGTAGCACTACTGAGCGAAGTGCGTATAGACCAAGCTGGCTCGTGGCCGGCTGGAGCCTATACGGCCACACTGAGTAATGATGTGGAGACGGTGACGGCGAGATTTGGTCGGCTGTAGGTATGTCCGCGGCGGCATGTAGCTGAAGGCAGATTCTTGTAGAATGTGTGCATTAAGCCTATGCAGATCCGTGATAATTGCCTACCTTTGCATTTCCTTTCACAAAGGTGATAGAAACATATGTCCGCTTGGCAGTGCCAATCGACTACTTCAGGCTGCGTAGCTCAACTGGATAGAGCACTTGACTACGAATCAAGAGGTTGCAGGTTCGAATCCTGCCGCGGTCACACTTAGCATTCACTATTCCCCCAGGGAATTACTTAAATTACGCATCATGTCCAAAGTATGTGATCTTACTGGCAAGCGACCAATTTCTGGTCATCATGTGTCTCACTCCAATGTGAAGACCAAGCGCCGCTTTATGCCCAATATCCACAAGAAGCGCTACTACGTCCCTGAGACGGATCAGTGGGTGACTCTCAAGCTATCTACATCAGCGATGAGAAACATTAATAAACTTGGTATCTACGAGTATCTTGTCCGCCTCGAGAGAGAAGGTGTGCGACTAGGATTTACACTCGGAGACAAAAAATAAGTCAGCATGGCTAAGAAAAGTAAAGGCAACAGATTCCAGATCATCCTGGAATGCACGGAGCACAAAGAGAGTGGCTTACCTGGTACGTCCAGATATGTAACTCAAAAGAATAAGAAGAATACGCCAGATCGATTGGAACTCAAAAAGTACAATCCCATCATGCGTAAGTATACCATTCACAAAGAAATCAAGTAAGCCATGGCTAAAGTGAGTAAAAACGCCCGTGTAGCGCAGAGAGCGGCTAATGCGGGTTCTGGTAAAGACTTCGTCAAGGTAGTGAAGCCTATCAAAAACGAAGCTACAGGCAAATACGCCTACAAGGAAGTAATGGTACACAAAGACAAAGTGAAAGAATTCTTCGCTGACGTCAAGTAAGTCATACACTCCCTCTACCTATTCATTAAGTAACTTTCTTAAGCTCAGGCACACGCCTGGGCTTTATCTATTTATACGCCCATGAGTTTTTTCAAGAAGTTTTTTAACAAAGAGAAGGAAGAAGACCTACAGAAAGGTCTCGAGAAAACAAAAACCAACTTTTTCTCCAAAATCTCTAAGGCCGTTGCCGGCAAAAACAAGGTCGATGAAGAAGTCCTCGACGAACTTGAAGCAGCGCTCATCAGTTCTGACGTGGGTCTAGAAACCACGGTCAAGATTATTGACCGACTCGAAGCTCGCGTCGCAGAAGACAAATACCTTGGTACCGATCAGCTCAATGATTTTCTCTATGAAGAGATATCTACAATCCTAGAGGAAAATAAGACCGTCGATGTGCAGGACTTTGATATCCCTGAGCGCGATGGGCCGCATATCATCCTCGTAGTGGGAGTCAACGGCACTGGTAAGACTACCAGCATAGGCAAACTCGCCTATCAGCTCCACAAAAAAGGTCGTAAGGTAGTGCTAGGAGCCGCAGATACCTTCCGAGCTGCAGCCGTGGACCAACTCATGATATGGAGCGAGCGCGTGGGATGCCAGTTCTATACCAAAGGCATGAATGCGGATCCTGCTGCAGTCGCTTACGAGACGACCAAATACGCAATCGATACGGGAGCTGACGTGGCTATCATAGATACCGCTGGTCGACTACATACCAAGGTCAACCTCATGCGCGAGCTATCCAAAATCCATCGCTCCATCCAGAAAGCCTACCCTGGCGCGCCCCATGAAGTACTGCTCGTACTCGATGCCACCACAGGACAAAATGCCATCGAACAAGCCAAGCACTTCTCAGAAGCCGCAGAGTTGACTGGCTTGATTCTGACCAAGCTAGATGGAACTGCCAAAGGAGGCGTAGTACTGGGTATCTCCGATCAGTTTAAGATCCCGATCAAGTATATCGGCGTGGGAGAAGGCATGGAGCACTTGCAGGTCTTTAATCGACAGGCATTTGTGATGAGTCTATTTGGCAAGACCGATCTCACAGAGGGCAAGACTGGCGATAAGCACTAAGGCTGGCTCTGCGATTTTCGCTCACAGGCTCGTGCTATCTACTCGGATCAGCCGTGTCATTCACATCACCGCGCTTGATGGCACTCGCTGATAGATGTACTCCATCCGCGGTTAGATCCCTTACTGTCACTTGAGACGGATAGAGGATCCAGCTGTCTAGCTCGTCACGAAAATCATCCAGCACACTGAGCAGCAGTCGCCGCAAAATCACGAGATCCAGCACGGACACACCCGTGCTCACACTATTTGCCTCCGATGCATCTATGAGCCTAGGATCTGTGAACGTATCTCTTCTGAGTAAGTGCTTCTGTATAGCCACTATATCGCGTGCGGAGATGCCATTCTTGGGTTCTGTATCCTTGGATAAATAAACTTGATAGCTCGCACCCACCTGCGTACCTTCCGTAATTTCCCAAGTGCCATCACTTCCGCTGATCGCTCGCAGAGTATCACCTCTCTCTAGATCTACAGCCCTGATATTCACTAGGGCAACAGGTCTTCCTATCCTATCCACCACATCTCCTGAGATGCGGCTGATAGCCGGCGTCATACTCTGTCTCCACACTCCATCGATGTAGGCAGTGTCAGTCGCCATAGGATCGAGCCACTGATCCAAGCGGAGTCCTGGCTCATCTCCATCATCCCATCCATAGCACAGCCGACCGTAAGTAGCACCTGTGGTGAAGAACTGGCACTCAGAATTTCCACCGTGCAACTGACCTATCACCCTACCCTCTGGACTGTACAGCGGAGAGCCGCTACTCCCAGGCTCCTGCGTGCCTCGCGTAAGACGGACTCTCACGTGCGATCTCGGCGGCGAGGTGACGTCATTTTCCCACTCTATGGGAGACGTTTCGAGACGTGTAGAATCCCGAGCATAGCTGATCTTCTGTATATCTCCTGCGGGATGATGTACCATGTAGCTATCCTCTGGAAAGACATTACATCTGCGATCCCATCCACTTGCATACACACTATCTCCAGCGGGCACATCCTCACTCAGCCGCAGCAGAAGATGATCAGAATCTTGATTGCCAGATACCGCTGAGCATCCCGTCAGCTTCAGCGATCCTGGCTCCTCCATGACATCCTCACACTGATCAGACGCATAGTACCATTCAAATTTCCAGTCGTCATAGATCGGCGTCAATCCATCAGCACAGTGAAAAGCACTCAGTACGTAGAGAGAAGAGTCACCCAGTGATCTCACCAGAGACCCACTGCATGATACGATGCCCTCCTCCATTGTCATAGAAATCTTACACACGGATGCGCGCTGATTGACTTTCTCAGTATCACATACACTGTTGATGTGACAGGGAAGACTACAGCCAAAACCCGATCGCGTATCCCTATCCGCCCATCGATACCAGAGCATCTCTAGAGATGATAGATCCGTCTCAGGAGAGAAAGTGATGTGATAGGCCCCAGCCGCGTATGTACCGATCAGCAGCGAACCCTCCATCTCGGACTTTTGTAAAGCCTCTTTCTTGTCTGACCGCAGGACCATGCTACCCTGCACATTTCTCAGGAGGAGCGACCATGACTGTGTTCCCTCTACGCGTACATTGAGGGACCGCGTATCCGTGAGATTTACCCAATCTATATCATTGGCGGGATGCACTCTTGCGGCGCGGAGTTCGCTGTGATCTTCCTCTGATCGATGCCATGCAGGAATGATGAGCGCTTGTGCAGCCTGCTGTGCCCTGATGTCTGCTACGCTAGATGTAGGAGGTGGTGTGCTAGTTGCAGTACTTATAGGAATCAGTACCATGAAGAAAACTCCAAGCGCTATAGCTTTGAGACAATGGATCATAGACTAAAGATACATAGAGGATGTCGCGGTATATGCCTCGGCTATATCCCAGCAGATGCCCGCATTTTGTCCATAGAGCGACGCACCATCGTGTTGCGATATGCAGTAAGTACAGTTCGTGGAGAGCTGTGGCAAGCAGGTCGGGTCCAGCAATTCCCTATCGGCGTTGGACTACACTAGGCTAATTACATCTGCAGAGAGATGATTCAAAATTGCTTCGCAGCGCGTACGAGATTAGAATTTCCCTTAAACTGCTGGATTTCCAGGTCAAATTGGAAGTTTTTCTCCCAGAATTCATTGGCTCCTACTTCTGTACTCGAGCTATAGCTATCCGCTGTGCTGAAACCACCCGCGCCGTGCATAAAGAGATTATCATGCATCAGCCCTAGCTCTTTGATAGACGGAAGATACCATCCTGCCCCTAGCGCATCCGCCATCGATGCGGCAATTGGTCTTGCGCTACAGTCGCTGAGTATATTGACAGTATTGGACTCGCCATCTCCGATCTCCGCACCTGGTCCTGTGCCCGATGGACTGTTGGGTACGTTTGCCAGATCTACAGAGAGACATCCCCACTCTGCAGATCCTTGATCGGACATCGCCGCGACTAGTCCAGAGCCATCTGCAGTGTTGAGATAAAATATGAGTCCGCCTTCGAAGTTCTTCCCATAGAGACTATCCAGAGGCATACCACTTTGAAAGATTTGCAGTGGAGTCTCACCCAGATCTAATCTGGCTTGCACATCATTTTCCTGTTCATAGATATCCAGTAGCAACTCCAAACGGCTCAGACCTGGCAATACTGCAAATCCACCATCGCTCAAGTAGAGTGTATCTCCATCGAGGGATAGTACCTGAAGTTCATTAGTCGGGTCTGCGTCAGCATCTTCTGTATCATCTCCATCAGCTAGATCGGCTGGTACATCGCTGAGATCGGTATAGCTTCCGCTAAAATCATCTGTAGCGTCTACATCTATATCCGCTGGTATACCAGGCAAGTTACTCCAGCTCTGCAGCTCATTAGTTGGATCAGCATCAGCATCATCTACCTGATCACCATCAGCTAGATCGGCTGGTACATCGCTGAGATCGGTATAGCTTCCGCTAAAAT
>JAHDBH010000046.1:0-4628 GCA_020630495.1 Saprospiraceae bacterium | reverse complement strand
CTACATCTATATCCGCTGGTATACCAGGCAAGTTACTCCAGCTCTGCAGCTCATTGGTCGCATCATCATCACCGTCAGTAGGCAGTATCACGAATGCATCAGGCCCTACGAAAATCGTATCGCCTGCTATACGCAGAGCGATGAGATCAGATACCGCCTGCTTACCCACTAGGCCTGCACTACCTAGGACCATCACTGAATCGTACGATGCAGTGTCTGCTAATCCTGTGACACGCATACCACCTTCCACGTCGAGCTGCTGAGCGCTCACAATACCCACACAATAAAAAATAAGGAAAATCGAGATAGATCTGTGAAGTAGATGATTCATAAGGATAGATTGTAATTATCAGTCAGTACAATACGAGTAAAAAGCCTTGCTACATGGGCATCCTGGCTTAAAATCAGTATGACAAATATTAAGCATTTCTATCCAAATTATATTTCTTTTTTCAATATGCAGTAAATCTACCTAAAAAGAGGGATGCGTTCCAGCGCGAGTTTCACCACCGTTTCTTCAAGTGATGTCGCTCGTCATTGATCGTCATAAAGCAATCAATGAGATCAACTGCCGTTCATTTAAATCCGCAGAAATCTGCATACTCTACCACATCCATCAAAACTGTCGTCTAGATGCCATGTAGAGGAAGGCATATCCTGGCTCTGCTCAGGTCTGGCGAAGGCAGATTTATCTGATTTGGAGAGAATGGGGCTTGGTAGAGTTGGGTCCTGCAGTGTGCTACAGATCTGATTGTTTATCACAGGATGGAAATCCATCCTGCTACATATACACCCAGATCCATATGATTACGGGCTTTGTATCGCCGTCTTACTGCTGTCCGTACACTCCACGTCGTGAAAGCAAAGCTGAGACCAGTCTGACTGACTTCACTATAGATCGCCTCGCTGCCATAAACTCAGGAGCAGTAGTATCAGATACGAATTTCAGCACAATACTAGAAGGGTCAGCTTGTAGGGACTGGAGGGCCAGCTTATAGGAATATAGACTCGCCGGCATAGTTATGAATCCATCCTACTTTCCCCATACCCAGCTTCAACATCTGCAGCTATAGAAACGCTAGGCTCCCTCAATGTATACACACTAGCAGTTCTAGGTATCCCATTCACAAATGTGTCGACAAATCCCAGCATCTTATCTAGCACTCGTTGACCTATGGTCTTTCTGTCCAAGATGGTTGGTTTATTGAGTAGACTTTTGATGATATCATCTTTGAGGGGTTCTTTACCGCTGAAGAGATAGTCTCTGATGATCTTATCTAGCTTTTCTGGGATGACACCTTCTTCTTGGCACATTTGTGCGAAAGCACTCTTCTTCTTTGCATCCCAGTAGCGATCAAAGTGGTCAGGAATCTCTGCACTATCTTGTATATAAGGTAGATTTTCTTCGATAAATTTCTCTATGAGTTCCCTCTTGGTCCTCAGATCAGCTTGCCCAGCAATAGCATCTACAATCTGCTTCTGCTTATGAAGCTTCTCAGATGGGTCAGAGTCATGTAGCTCTGCCAGTAGACTGAGAATATAGGCTACATTGATCTCATCTCTGTGGATCAGCTCCAGCTCAAAATCTACTTCATGCAGTATGGAAACCATCTCTTTAGCATTATCTGATTTTACCTTGTCGTGGAGATCTAGGTACTTGCTCTTGTAATTTTCAAATTGCTGCTCATTCATCCCCAGATCATCCCAGCTAAATTCTGCAAAGGACTGCGCTACATTAAGCAAACGCATCAGTTTGCGGAATTGCTTGACAAAGGCCAGTTGGTCATTTTCATCTATGAGATCATCTACACTCTTATGAGTAGGAGCTATAGTCACCAGCTCTACAAATGCTTCATTGAAAGCCTCTATCTGCTCCTTGTAGGGAGGAACAATTATCTCCTCGATAGCTTCCTTATTAGAAAATAATGTGATGGCCTCGTCAGTCTTTTTCTTGAGGTTGCGAAAGACTACAATATTGCCCTGTGATTTTAATTCATTGAGGATACGATTGGTCCTACTGAAGGCTTGAATCAAGCCATGATATCTTAGATTCTTATCTACATACAGTGTATTGAGCGTCTTACTGTCAAATCCCGTAAGAAACATGTTGACCACCAACAAAAGATCCACCTGCTTTTTCCTAACTCTGTTCGCAATATCCTTGTAGTAATTGTAGAAAGACTTGCTGTCTCTAGTACTATACTTAGTCTGGAACATGGCATTGTAATCTCCCATAAATCCTTCCAGAATATCTCGTGTATGCTGATTCTCCTCTACCTCGGCCCAAGATTGTGAAATATCTCCATTGTCATCTTTATCTTCTTCATTAGCTGTGTAGCTGAATATAGTTGCGATCTTCAGATTGTGCTTCCCTTCTTCTTTTCTCTGTTGAAATATCCTGTAGTACTTGACCAGCACATCTACACTTGATACGCACATCATTGCAGTAAACTCCCTGGAGTGAGTCTTGCGATCATGATGCGCCAGAATGTAGTCCACTATCTTGGTGATCCTCTCCTCTGATTCCCACAGTTCTTTAGTATTTATTCCTTCTACTTCTATATCTACCTCATTGGGGTTATCCTCCTTTTTCTTGTATTTGCCTACATACTCTATGGAAAACTTGAGGACATTCTGGTCATTGATGGCATCTGTAATTACATATTTATGCAGGCTTTCGCCAAAAAGGTTTTTCGTAGTCCGTTTGCCCAGATCGTTTTTAGAGGCATTGGGCTCAAATATGGGTGTACCTGTAAAGCCAAATAGCTGATGATCTGTAAAAAACTCTGTAATCCTTTTGTGGGTATCACCAAACTGTGATCTATGACACTCATCAAATATGAAGACTGTCTTTTTGTGCCTCTGAGACTCCATCTGCTTCCTGTACTTAGCCTTGGAGATAGCAGTATTGAGCTTTTGGATGGTGGTCACAATAATCTTGGAGTGATCCACGAATTGATCTACAAGGACTTTGGTACTTGCAGTGCTATCTACGGATTCTGGCTTGAAGGCGTTAAACTCTTTCATAGTCTGATAATCCAGATCATTTCTGTCAACACAGAATACCACCTTGTCCACATGAGGCAGCCTCATGATGATCTGGCTGGCCTTGAAGGAGGTCAGGGTCTTACCTGATCCTGTGGTATGCCAGATGTATCCATTGTTCTTAGAATTTTGCACTCTGTGGATGATCTCCTCTACGGCATAGTACTGATAGGGTCTCAGTGCCAATAGGATCTTGTCTGTCTCATGCAGTACAATGTATCTAGTAATCATCTTACTCACATGGCACTTCTCTAGAAAATGATCGGCAAAGGAACTCAGATTAGAAATCCGCTTATTGTATTTGTCTGTCCAGAAGAATGTCTGCTTATAGGAGGTCTTGCGATTATTAGCGTAGTACTTGGTGTTGACTCCATTAGAGATCACGAAGAGCTGGACATAGTTGAAAAGGCCATGACTGGACCAAAAGCTATGTCGCTGATATCTACTGATCTGATTAAAGGCCTCTTTCATCTCCAGACCTCTTCTCTTGAGCTCTATCTGCACCAGTGGCAGGCCATTGACCAGGAGGGTGACATCGTATCTATTCTTATAGGAGCCATCAAGTGTCACTTGATTGGTCACTTGGTACTCATTCTGGCACCAGTGATCCATATTGATGAACTCTATATACTCATTGGTCCCATCATCTCTCTGTAGCACAAATTTATCTCTGAGAATCTTGGCCCTGTCAAAGATGTTTCCTTTGTTCAGATGATTGAGCACCTTCTCAAACTCTTGCAGAGTGAGAGAGATCCTGTTGTGCTTCTCCAGCTGTAACTTAAGATTAGCCAGCAACTGTGCCTCATCAGCTATGACCACCCGCTGATATCCCAATCCCTGTAGCTGGAGGATGAGTTCTTCTTCTAGTGCTTGTTCGGATTGGTAGGTCATAGAGCTCGGTAAATTCTATCTAGAATACGTAAACAACTCGTAATGGATTAGAAAATATTTATATATGTTAAAACGCAAATAGTTGATAGTGAGCGTATTAGGTAATCACTTCGTGGAATACTGTTATTGATATACACGTAAATCTTCATTCTTACTTCGTCTTATGTATATTCTACGCAATTCGACTTCAAACGCTTTGGAGTAAACTTACAGGACAGCTCAAGCTGCATACATATGATATCCTTTACTAGCAGAGTCTCCACTTCGGTTTTCTTGTGCTTCCTCCGTTCTCAATCTTCTTTTGAGTCCTAAGTAGCCTTATTAGATTCATTACTTTATTCTTCTTTTGATCATCTCTCAGATTGTCAGGGAGTTTTTCCCATAGCAATTCATCAATGTCTTGCCTATTCAAATAACCATGTTCTTCTATCGCCTTGAGTATCAGATCTAGATAATAATCCTTGTTGAAACCTGATACTTTCGAGTACCTCGCCTTCTGACCAGTCTTCTTTGCTACTTGCTTAGAGAGATAAAGATTTCCTTTTCTTCCTTCTACAAGCCCGTATTTTCTCAGATACTTGATCTCCTCGGGTGATAGAGATTGCTCTTTCTTCTTTTGAATTTTGTCTAGAAGAATGATATCACGCAAGGTTAAGTCTCTATCTTGGGCCAAGATTCTAGCATATTCTAGA
>JAHDBH010000193.1 GCA_020630495.1 Saprospiraceae bacterium | reverse complement strand
CTAGTCCACGATGATCATCTTCTTGGCATCTGTGAACTCGGTGCCGCTGATCGTCCCCACGGCGCGTAGCTCGTACACCAGCGCACCTGTAGCATTGATATCCTTGCGTGCTAGTCTGATCTGGTGCATACCTGCATCATAGTCGCCACTGATCACCTTGATCAGCCTGCCATCGCTGTCCACTATGCTCAGATTTACCTCACTCGCTTCAGCTAGCGTAAACTCGATCATCGTCGTCTCCTCAAAGGGATTGGGCGTGTTCTGTGCCAGCGACCAATCGTACAGCGGCTCTTCCTCTACGCGCCAGTCTAGCGCCAAACCTAGATCGCTACTCTGCTCCGTGTAGCTCTCCGTAGACAGCATCTCATCACTGATCTCTATCGCATCGCTCAAGCGGATCGCTGCAGAGGATGCATTGCGTAGTAGCACCGTGAAGAGCACTTCCTCATCTGCTACCGTCACACCGCGTCCATCACTCCAGCTCATACTCACTAGCCCGTCTGCTGATCTGTGTAGGCTGTAGTTGCTGCTACTCACTGGGATGGCTCCCGAGCGAAGCTCTACCATCTCCACACCCTCTGCCAGTTTCCAAGTGTGCTGGAAGCCCAAGACCTGCGTGAAGTCTGAGGCGCGTAGCGCCAACTCATAGCTCTCGCCTGCAGCCACCTTCGCCTCGTCTGCTCGCAGCACCAGCACGCCGTCTTGCGTCCTATCGGCTGTTCCTACTAGACTGTTGGGCTCTGCATTGCCATCCAGATCTCCAATCTTCACCGCCGTGAAGTTGTTGTCCAAGCTCTCATCTTCACTGAAGTCGTCCTTCACGATCAACTCCTCAAACGGCCATGGACTCGATGGATCGTCAAACTCTTGCGAGCTAGCGATGAATCTCCAGCTTGTGTTCTCTGGATACTCGTCTATCGCTCCTAGTAAGAGTCTGCGGATATCTACAATGTCCAGTGCACTGATCTGCTGATTATTGTTTACATCTCCTGCCATGTACTTGTACGGACTGTCAAATCTCTCAATTCCCAGTAGGTGCTTCTGGATCTGTACGATATCAAACGTGCTTACTCCATTCTTTGGATCATCATTATTGTAGCTGCTCAGCGTGTAGTCTACTCGCCACGGCATATTGTCAAATAGGTAGACCCCATCTACTCCCGTCACCATCTGCTCCACCACGCCTGCTTCTGTACTCAGATCTACCTCGGCACCTTCCATCGTCTCGGCATACTCCGTGTGCACTACACCGGCTATGGCTCCACTGGTACTATCACATACATTGTTATTGTCCTGGATAAAGATGAAGGTCTCACAGAAGTCTTGATTACCCGCTGCATCCGTCACATACATCTCTACGACCTGGGTACCAAGCTCATCACAGGTGTATGATCTGAAGATATCATCCACATCCTCTGAGAAACTCACCGTCACATCACCACAGTTATCATCGCTACCGGCATCGAAGTCACTAGCCCAGATGGTTACTTCACCAACTGCTGGCATGATCACCGTTACTAGACCACTGAAACACTTAGGACTTGGCTTCTTGCAGTCCTCTAGCTCAAAGATCTGCTCTACGCTCGTCTCATTGCCACAGCCATCAGTAGCTGTCCAGATGATTCTGTGCCGTCCAAATGGATACACGCCACTGGCATCCGCTCCTGTACTCACCACGTCGATACTGCCATCATTAAAGGCATCTATCTGATAGCTTACGCTTACCTCAGCACTACAGTCATCGCTAGCCTCTACTGTCAGCTCTATGAAGCCCTCACAGCCTGTAGCTGCACTATCACACGCAGCCACTACGTCATCCGCACCTGTGATCTCTGGTGCAACTTCATTGCTCAGCTTGATCACCTGTACATCTGTCCATACGCCCGATCCTGTATCTTCATCATACTGGCACCAGTCTAGTACCTTCCATGTGCGCAAGATCTTCAGACAAGCATCCGCATCATCGGTAAACACCTCATCCTCAAAACTCGTCAGCACATCAGCACATACATCACCGATGATCACTGGCTCGCCTGTCACGCTAGGATCACTCTCCACATCTTCTAGACATAGATCTGTAAACTCACGATCGGCTGGGAAGCGGATGTTGCTCTCATCAAAGGGATCGGCATCGATGAAGCTGATCACTTGTCGACAGCTCGTACTCAAGCCAAAGCCATCCGTCACCGTGAAAGTCCTGGTCAAGGTGCCCTGTCCACACTCGATATCCGTACTCACTTCTATCTCTAGTGTCGCTTCGCAGTTGTCTGCATACACGCCTTCTACGCCCCATACAAAATTGTCTGGTCTAGACGGATCACCGTGTCCTGGCACCACTACTTCTTCTCTGGTCACGCCATCTGGCACCACTCTACCAAAGGTCATATCATCGGGATCTGTAAGCGCTTCCCTATCAAAGGCAAACTCACAGTTCACCGTGACATTTGGTGGACACACCACTACTGGTGGTAGCTTGTCCTGTACTCGTGCATTGACTACGCAATCATTAAAAGTGTTCCACAGATCGCCGCCCTCGGCCATCCTTGCTGGATCTACTGGACCCTCACCCGGATCTACTTCAAAGACGCGAAG
>JAHDBH010000192.1 GCA_020630495.1 Saprospiraceae bacterium | reverse complement strand
ATCTTAAGCATGCTTCAGCTACAACGAAATATGACGGCAAAAGTGCTAAATCTGCCTAGAAGACATCTTTACTTGACGGCAATAACTAACTTAGAGGCAAAACCAATTGATATGGACGCCAAAACCAAATCCATCGTAGCCCACCTCACCATCATCGGCTGGGTCATCGCTCTTGTCATGAATAGCAGTGAGAAGGACGAGCTTGCCTCATTTTATTTACGTCAGATGCTGGGCATAGTGCTGCTTGGCGTGGCAATAGGTGTTGTGGGATGGTTACCCATACCTGGTATAGGTATTATCTCTGGTATCTTATACATAGGCGTGATAGTACTCTGGGTGATCAGCCTGATTCACTCTCTGAGTGGTGAGGCGAAGCTGATCCCTGTAGTGGGTGAGCACTTTCAGAACTGGTTTAGCAGTCTGTAGGAGACCACTCTTCTAGCTTGGTTCCTATATTATTTGTGAGTGCTTGCACTCGCCAATCTCTATATCTATGTCGCTATGGAAAGTAGGGATGGATAGACTGTGAGATGTCAGATCCGTGGTAGGTATGGATATCAGGTGATTCGCGATAGCATAGACGCATTTGCACGACTGCAAGGAAGTGCCCTACTCTCCCATCCTTGCAGTATACAGTATATAGATGAGAAGTGCGAGATTCGTGGATCTAAATACGATAGACTATGAAATCATCTGCTACCATTGTACTACTGCTGCTGGCTAGCCTCCTATCTGCCCAAAATCCTGTAGCCACCACCTCAGGGGCTGACCGCCTAGCTGCCTTAGAAGACCTATCATACAGAGTACAGAGTAGTCCTCTAGCTGCCATGCAATGGAAAGATATAGGGCCTACGGTCTTCAGCGGACGAGTGACGGATATAGCCGTCAATCCTGTTGACCCCACACACTTCTATGTGGCATATGCGAGTGGTGGGCTGTGGTATACAGATAATAATGGTACCAGCTTCACACCACTCATGGATCATGAGGCGGTGATCACCATAGGCGATATCGCAGTAGACTGGGAGCGCAATGTGATCTATGTAGGCACAGGAGAAAATAACAGCTCGCGGTCTTCCTACTCGGGTGTAGGTATCTATAAAAGCACAGATGGCGGTAAGAGCTGGACTCACATGGGACTGGAAGACTCTCAGCACGTAGGCCGTATAGTCCTGCACCCAAGCGACCCAGACGTGCTTTGGGTCGCGAGTCTAGGACCGCTCTATAGTAAAGGTGGTCAGCGAGGAATCTATAAGTCGAGCGATGGAGGCTCTACTTGGAAGCAAACGCTCTCTATTGATCAATCAACTGGTGTAGTAGATCTCATCGTACATCCATCTGATCCAGATCAGCTCTTGGCAGCGAGCTGGGAAAGACACCGAAGTGCATGGAACTTTATCGAGTCAGGTGCTGGAAGTGGAATCTACCACAGCAGTGATGGTGGTGATAGTTGGACGCTGCGCACGAGCGGCTCTGCTGGATTTCCTACTGGGGACGGTGTGGGGCGCATAGGTCTCAGTATGTATGCTGACGGTGATGAGGTGGTCACCTATGCCATCTTGGATAATTATGACAGGAGACCTCCAGAAGCTGAGGAGCTTAGTGATGATCTCACTAAGGATGATCTACGCGCCATGTCCATCGATCAGTTTCTCGCTTATGACAATGACAAGATAGAGAGCTATCTCCGTGGCGCGGGCTTCCCAAAGAAATACACCGCCATCACACTGATGGACTTAGTGAAGAAAGGCGAGATTACACTAGAGCAGATTGCCAGCTACACTGAGAATGCCAATAGCCTTCTATTTGACACGCCCGTCATAGGTGCAGAAATCTACAAATCGACTGACCTGGGGAAGTCTTGGTCACGCACGCATGAGGGATATCTGGATGGCCTCTACAATAGCTATGGCTATTACTTTGGACAGATCAGAGTCAATCCTAGAGACCCCGATCAAGTCTATGTACTAGGCGTACCGGTGCTGCGATCGGACGATGCTGGAGCTACTTGGAAAAATATCAATGGTGACAATGTCCACGCAGACCACCACGCACTGTGGATCAATCCTGATCGGAATGGACATATCATACTAGGGAATGATGGTGGTATCAATGTCAGCTATGATCATGGCGAAAACTGGATCAAGTGCAATAGTCCATCACTGGGACAGTTTTACAGCGTGCATGTAGATGATGCCGAGCCATATCACGTGTACGGCGGATTACAAGATAATGGTGTATGGGGAGGATCACATACGTATCGCCCAGGTACTCGATGGCACGGTACGGGAGACTATCCCTATGACTTTCTTATGGGTGGTGATGGTATGCAGGTACAAGTAGATCCTAGGGATAATGCGACCGTCTACACAGGGTTCCAGTTTGGCAATTACTTCCGTATCCAGAAGAACTCAGGAAAGCGTGTCTATATTACACCCATGCACGAGCTAGGCGACGATCCCTATCGCTGGAACTGGCAGACACCCATACACCTCTCGACACACAATCCTGATATCCTCTACATGGGAGCGCAGTCACTGCTGAGATCCATGGATCAGGGCGATAATTTCACACGTATCAGCACAGATCTCACAGGTGG
>JAHDBH010000045.1 GCA_020630495.1 Saprospiraceae bacterium | reverse complement strand
AAGCACAGATGCACAGTAGTATGGCAAGTTGACCAGGGTAAATTCTTTATTTTTTCTGGTCTTAAGGGTTTCTACAGAGTACCGATTGTCAAGTAATCTGAAGGCAAGATTGTGATCCAGACGATCCTGGCACTCCATCAGGGAGCGTAGGCGTCCGCTGGCCCCAGATTTTATTTCTACAGGTATGACCTTGGGTCCGTGCTGAAATAAAAGGTCCACTTCTGCATTTGCATTAGCATTTTCTCTGACCCAAAATCTGGGTAAATAATCCATCTTCGTGCTATGAGCGATAAGTTCTTGATTGACAATATGATGGATTGCATATCCTCTGTAGCCATCACTCATATCTTCTACCTGCAGAAGGTGACTTTGCATACCCGCGGCATAGTTGAGTAGACCTGTGTCCAAGAGTTGGATTCTTGGTCGGCGTCGTAGGGATGGTACCAGTGGTGGAGTCAGCGCTGTAGTAGGGTGTATCAATCTCAGCAGCCGAGATCTGTGAAGTGTCTCCATAGCCTCTGACACCTCACGCGACTTGTAATCTGACCGTCCAAACTTCTCAAAACTAATTCGGTCACTTACATGGGGAACGTGCTGGATGACGTGCCTTAGCACTTTACGATCGCTATCAGAGCGAGCATGCTTACTGATGTCATCTACATACGACTGCCAGAGCGACTCATATAAAATGTCTAGAGCTGAAAATTCCCTCTGAGAATCGATGTAAGCACTTACGATCTCTGGCATACCTCCGATAAGCATGTACTCGTGGAAGCTAGCTAGAAGCGGCATGTGAGCAGTTGGATCGATGGGTACTTTATACAATTCATCCAAGAGGTGCTCAGAACCAACAGCACCTAGAAACTCAGTAAAATCTATAGGATGCAAGACTACTTGTTCTATCCTACCTACTGGAATTCTCTGTATATCATTCAAAGCAAAATCGAGCAACGATCCTGCTGCAATCACACGCAATTCTGGTAGCTCCTCGAAGAAATATCGCAGCATAGCAATCGCCTCTGGAGCCTCTTGTATCTCATCTATAAATAGCAAGGTATCCTCCAGTGAGGCGCTAGCACCTGCGGTTAGTCGAATGGATCTAAAGACATCTTTAACGTCATCTCCAAGATCAGTGAAGTGTCTGCGATCATTTCTCTTCTCTAGATTGAGGTATATGTAAGAAAGGTAGGATCGACCATGGTGCTGCACAAGTGTTGTCTTGCCTACTTGTCGAGCTCCACGTACGAGGAGTGGCTTCCTCGTTTCTCTATATCGCCAAGTATGTAAAAATTCAGATAGACGTCTTTGTATCACCTTGATAAGTTTTTGGACTGACTTATGACTATTAAGGCCTTAATTACAACCAAAGTTGCACAAATAAGGGGTTATTTACGACAGATTCGTACACAAATAAGGGGTTAATTGTGCAGACAGGTGTGCCGTACCCAGTCATAGCTTCAAGCCCAGACGATCTATCATATGCAAAAAGTCTGCCCCCAGTGGAGCCACTACAGTGATCTGCTCGCCCGCTCCTGGTGGCCATGAAAAGCTCAACTGCTCTGCATGAAGATACATCCTGTGGCTATCGTAGTGCTGGATCATCAGTCGATTTTGCTCGGAGCAGCCGTGAGGTCGATCTCCTATGATGGGATGCGAGAGACCATTAAGATGGCGGCGAATCTGATGGTAGCGACCCGTATCAGGTATGGCGTGGACAAGCGAATAGCGGCTCTGACGGTGCTTCTTAGTGGGCACATCAGCGACGCCGTGAGATAGTAGGGAGAAGCTGGTGCGTGCGGTTTTCTCATGGCCATTATCATCGAGTAATGACCTGTCACAGAGGACAGTCTGTGGAAAGTGCCCGCGGACAATAGCGAGATATTTCTTCTGCACGCGTCGCTCTACAAAGACTTGTTGGATACCTTGCGCCACCTCACGTCGCTTACCAAAGACCAGAACGCCCGAGGTCTTCCTATCCAGACGATGAAGAGTGTAGCACTTCTGACCAAGGTAATGCTCGATTTGCTCTAGCGCTGTAGTGTCAGCATCGCGAGCCATCGGGCTAGGGTGCACCAAGAGACCAGCATCCTTATGCACTGCGACAAAGTCGTCATCCTCGTAGATTACATCTGGTACCTTCGTGGGCATGGCGCCAAAAGTATCCATCCTTATGCCCGTGCGCAATGCCATGCCTTATCTCGCCGAGTGTATGGACAGTATACTGATGCAGGACTTTCCTGACTGGGAGCTGATTGCCATCGACGATAACTCTACGGATGAGAGTGGAGCAGTACTGATGCAATACGCCAATCAAGATTCTCGCATACACACGTATCGCAATCTGGGAACTGGAATTATCAGCGCTCTCAGACTGGCTTATGATCACTCTAGCGGTCAGCTGCTGACCCGTATGGACGCAGATGATATCATGCTTCCGCAGCGCCTCTCGCATATGTCAACCAGCTTAAGTACCTATGGTACTGGTCATCTTGCTGTAGGTCAAGTAGAATATTTCCGCCGAGGCGGTATCATGGAGGGATACGCTCGCTACGCAGCCTGGCTCAATCGCCTTATAGCCAGTGGCACTTGCTTCCGAGAGATCTTTCGCGAGTGTGTGATTCCATCGCCATGCTGGATGCTACACAGGGTTGACTTAGAGAGATGCGGGGCCTTTCGGCCAAATGTCTATCCCGAAGATTATGATCTCTGCTTCCGAATGGATCTAGCAGGACTGCGGCAGATTCCCTGTGATATGGTACTCCATAGGTGGCGCGATCACGGCGCTCGTGCTTCTAGAAACGACGAGCACTACAGAGACGATAGCTTCCTCGATATTAAGTGTCATTACTACTGGACTCACTACCGTAAAGATGATAGGCCTGCCATCCTCTTTGGAGCTGGGAAAAAGGCCAAGGCCATAGCTCGTGACGCTGTAAATCGGGGCAAGCAATTTGTCTGGCTCACAGACAATCCCCGCAAGATAGGACAGACAATATACGGCGTCACCCTGGAGAACACTCAGACGTATCTGCACTCCGCCTGTCTCATGGACTCTCGCGAGTCCAAGGATCAAAGTGTGCTGTCTTATCAATGGATACTGGCTATCTCTTCACCTAGAGATCAGGAGCGGATCATCAGCGCACTAGAGGCTTTTGGTGGAGAAGTGCGACAAGACTGGGACTTATTCTTCTGAGATGATGCGGCTGCTGGCAATCATATAGCGCTATGGAGCACATGTTTTTGGGCGAAAGCCTCTAAGACTCTGAAAAACTCGTGTATATCCTCCTCGGTATTACTAGCATTGATCGTCACTAGTCGAATGAAGACATCATCTCTAAACTGACCATAGCCGACCATCATCTCAGATGCTTGGTATAGGCCATTACACAATTTCTCGGCGGGTATGTCGAGATAGTTGAAGCAGATGCCCACGCTGTCATCATGAGAATAAAGCTGGTAATCCTCGTGCGTGCGTATGTACTCACGTGCCACGTCTGCAAGGTGAAACTGATGATTTACCAGACTTCCCAGACCAGCTGTGCCAATAGACTTCCACAGACACCATAGCTTAAGGGCGTCATTTCTACGGCCGCACTGGAGGCTGATTTTGCCTGGGTTGAGCTCATCCTCGTGCGTCTGAAAGAGGTAGCTGGCATCAGTACTATAGCTATGGTACATGTGCCTCTTCTCCTGGACCAAGATCAGCGAGCAACTGAGAGGCGTGCCGAGCATCTTGTGAGCATTGAGCGTAAAGCTATCGGCTCGCTCTACCCCTTGGATGAGATGCTTGTACTTCTCACTGAAGATCACACTGCCGCAGTAAGCACCATCCACATGAAGCCACAGATCATACTTCTCACAGATCTCTGCTATCTGCTCTATTGGATCAAATGCTCCTAGCACGGTGGTCCCAGCCGTAGCATTGACCATAAATGGTCTATGACCATCCCTCAGATCACGCTCTATGGACTGCTTGAGGAGATCAGGGCGCAGCCCTCCAGTCTGATCCGTGGGAATGAGTCGTACCTGCTCGCGACCTATGCCGAGTATGGCGGCATTCTTCTGGATGGAGTAGTGACACTCTGCACTCGTGTATGCTATGACCTTGCCCGATAGGCCAGTAGTACGTGCTGCGGGCTGAGCGCGATCACGAGCCATCTGCATACCCATGAGATTGGTCATGGATCCACCAGCGGCTAATGTGCCGCTAGAGTTCTCGTCCCATCCCAAGAGATTTCGCACTTGGCTGAGGATCTCTTGCTCTATGAGAATCTGTGGACCGCCAGCCTTGTAGGTGTACATGCTACTATTGAGCAATACTGCGATGAGATCACCCAGCATGGCCTTGCTCTGTCTACCGCCAAATAACTGATTGAAAAACCGTGTCGTGCTCGTCTTTGGAGTTGCAGCGATGATCTCGCGCAGGGCGCCAATCATATCGTCATGCTTCATCCCATGATCACCCAGCGTGATATCTAAGCCTTCAAGCCACTCTTGAGGTTCGCGATATTTACTCACTGGCTGTGCATACTCTTGTCGTAGATGCTCACTAGCTATATCATAAAAGGCCTCTAGGTCTCTTATAGCATCTTGGTATGCGCGCGGTGTATTCATGTGGCGTATAACGACAGGCTGCTTCGCAAAGTTTGAGTATAGCAGAATTGACTCGCTTGCTTGTCGCCTACAGCTTGAAATTCCAATTTACGTCATAGATATGACGTCCTCGTGTGTAGCACCGCCATGCAAGACTGAGAGTAGCTGCAGTGCGCTGCATGAAGGTCATCTTAGATTCACTGTAGAGGATCTCTAAGATCATATAGAAAAATACGAGATATACAAAGTTCTCTAGGACAAGAACTCTGGCTGACTATAATCGGGCTCATGTAATGCTGAAATCTGAGTTGCCGTGAAAGGCGGCTGTCACGATGATGCGAAAATCAGACTGTATTTCAAGCAGTTACGAGCGGTCAAATGTTAAAAAAACTTGCAAAGAGTTGTTTTTGGGAGAGGAGAAGTATACCTTTGCACTCGCTTTTGTAAAAAGGGCGAATTTAAATATCAAATACTGTGAATACACTAAGTTACAAGACGCAGTCGCGCAGACCACAAGACGTAGAACGTAAGTGGTACATCGTAGACGCTACTAATCAAGTCCTAGGACGTCTCGGCACTCGTGTCGCAGATGTACTCCGCGGCAAAGACAAGCCTGACTACACTCCGCACGTGGATACGGGAGACTATGTCATAGTCATCAATGCTGATAAAGTGAAGCTGACCGGCAACAAGATGAAGAATAAAATCTACGATCACTATACGGGGTATCCTGGTGGTCGCAAAGAGAAGACTGCCGAGCAGCTTATGGCTTACAAGCCTCACTTCGTCATCGAGAAAGCTGTCAAGGGTATGATACCTAAGAATAAGCTTGGCTCAGCGGTCTATAGAAAACTATATGTATACGCTGGTGCAGAGCATCCGCACGGCGCTCAAAATCCAGAAACACTCAAAATTTCCTAATGGAACAGATCAATGCAACCGGAAGGCGTAAGGCCTCCATCGCCCGAGTGTACTTCCGTGAAGGAAAAGGCACTATCACAGTTAACGGTAAAGACTATAAAGAGTATTTCCCGCTAGAATATCTACGCTACAATCTTACTGATCCTCTAGCGACCGTAGATGCTCAGGATAAGTATGATATCTACATCAATCTCTCTGGTGGTGGATACAAAGGACAGGCAGAGGCTGCTAAGCTCGGTATTACCAGAGCTCTAGAGAAAATCGATGCTGATAACCGTCCTCCGCTCAAGGAAAAAGGATATTTCACTCGCGATGCGCGGGTAGTAGAACGTAAGAAGTACGGTAAGCCTAAGGCCCGCAAGAGCTTCCAGTTCTCCAAGCGTTAATCTCTATCTATCACAGACAATCAAGTATACAATGGATACTCCCTCATACGAAACTCTTCTCAAAGCCGGTTGTCACTTTGGCCACCTCAAGCGTAAGTGGAACCCTTACATGAAGCCTCACATCTTCATGGAGAAAAAAGGAATCCACATCATAGATCTCAATAGCACTACAAGCAATCTAGAAAAAGCTGGTGCCGCCATGAAAGCTCTTGCCAAGTCTGGTAAGAAAATCATGTTCGTCGCTACCAAGAAGCAAGCACGCCAGACGGTAAGCCGCGCTGCCCTCAGCGTAGGTATGCCATTTGTCACAGAAAGATGGCTCGGTGGTATGATGACCAACTTTGCGACCATCAGACGATCTGTCAAGAAGATGGATAATATCGACCGCATGCTCGCTGATGGTTCACTTACAAGTGTAACTAAGAAAGAACGCTTGACGCTTACTCGTGAGCGCAACAAGCTCGAGCGTATCATCGGTGGTGTAGCTAAGCTCAATCGCGTGCCTGGCGCAGTATTCATCGTGGATATTCACCATGAGCACATCGCACTTGCTGAAGCTAAGAAACTTGGACTCAAGACATTTGCTATGGTAGATACCAATAGTAATCCTGAGCTTGTAGACTACGCTATACCTGCCAATGATGATTCCTCCAAGTCCATCAGTGTCATCACTGATTACCTCGTAGGATGCATCAAGGAAGGCCTTGCCGAAAAAGACAAGAGCAACCAAGAAGCAGCTGCTACTGCTGCAAAAGCCTAGATAACTCCAGACCACACGACCTTATACTAATCTATACACACACCAATAAAATAGACTATACACCATGGGTGCTATATCCGCAAAAGACGTCAAGAAACTACGCGAAACTACAGGCGTAGGTATGATGGACTGTAAAAAAGCTCTGACAGAAGCCGAAGGCGATTTTGACAAAGCTATAGAACTACTCCGCAAGAAAGGAGAAAAGTTATCCGCCAAGCGCGCTGACCGCGACGCTAAAGAAGGATGCATCATAGCTGCTGTAAATGATGATAATACTAAAGGTGTAATCGTCAAACTCAGCAGTGAAACAGACTTCGTGTCTAAGAATGAAGAGTTTGTCACTGCGACTAAAGCAATCGCTCAGGCCGCTCTGGATGCATGGCCAGCAGACGTTGACGCTCTGATGAGTGTACCCGTAGAAGGCAAGACCATCGGAGATAAAGTCACGGATATCGTTGCTACATTCCAGGAGAAAATCGTACTTACCGACTACGCACGTGTAGAAGCGGCTGGTGTAGCTTCCTATATCCACATGGGTAATAAAGCAGCAGTACTCGTAGGACTCACCGAGAACTCTGACGCTGCTATCTCTGCAGGTCGCGATGTCGCGATGCAAGTAGCTGCCATGAAGCCTATCGCTCTCAATAAAGACAGCGTAGACCAATCTATCATCGATAAAGAAATCGAAATAGGTAAAGAACTCGCTCGTAGCGAGGGTAAGCCCGAAGCTATCATCGATAAGATCGCCATGGGTAAGCTCGCTAAGTTCTTCAAAGAAAACACGCTCATGAGTCAGGTATATGTCAAGGACAGTTCACAGACTGTCAGTGAGTATCTCAACTCCGTATCTAAGGGACTGACTGCGACAGAATTTAAGCATGTCTACCTCGGGTAGTACATAGAATTACATCGAAGGCGAATCCACTGGGTTCGCCTTTTTTTTGCCCATACTTTTCCTCATACTCGTCATCTTTACCTCATGACTCTTACCTACAAGCGTGTCCTACTCAAGCTCAGCGGCGAATCCCTCATGGGGCCCCGCGGATTTGGAATTGATTCTAGTAGACTCCAGCACTATGCCGCAGAGATTCAAAGCCTGGTAGGCCTTGGCGTAGAAGTAGCGGTAGTCATTGGCGGTGGCAATATCTATCGTGGTCTTCAAGCTGAGGAGTCAGGAATCGAGCGTGTGCAGGGCGACTATATGGGCATGCTCGCCACCATCATCAATGGAATAGCACTCCAAGGTGCTCTGGAGAAAGCTGGCGCATTCGTGCGATTGATTTCTGCTATAGAGATGAAAGAAGTAGCCGAGCCGTACATCAGACGCAGAGCTATCCGCCATCTAGAGAAAGGGCGTGTCGTCATATTCTCTGGCGGTACAGGTAGTCCTTACTTCACCACGGATACTACAGCAGCACTGCGAGCCAATGAAATCGGTGCAGACATATTACTCAAAGGAACTAGAGTAGATGGTATCTACTCCGCCGATCCTGAGCGTGATCCCGCTGCCACTAAATATGATAAGCTGAGCTTCCGCAATGTAATCTCAGAAGATCTCAATGTCATGGACATGACCGCTTTTACCCTGTGTAGAGAAAATGGAGTGCCGATCATCGTATTTGACATTAATGAAAGCGGTAATCTCATCAAGATCGTGCAAGGTGAGGAACTAGGAACCCTCGTCAGCTAGTTTGTCTCACAGCTTGATGTAAAGCTGCCTCTTGGCTATACGCTGATACACTATCACGCGTTTTTTATTATTCTCAGACACACCCTACTATGAAATACACTCTCACCCTTTCCCTTCTTCTGATCAGTACAGTCAGTTGTATCGCACAGTTGTCCTCATCAAGCATTGAAGATTGCTTTCATCAGTATAAGACGGCTATCGTAGAAGATAGATCTGATGATGCAGTTCAGTACTTGGACGCTTCTACTCTGGCCTACTTTGAAGAAATCGTGAGTCTAGCCCAGTCAGCGACTCGCAGCGACTTATCTGCACACTCTATGGTGGATCGTATGATGGTACTCTCTGTACGGTCTACTACTCCTAGAGAGATCATACTAGCAGATGACAGTCAAGCTATCATGAGCTATATGGTCAGTAGCGGCCTCATAGGCAAAAAGACCATAGACAAGACTACGATAAGTAACATCAACCTCTCAGGTGACAAAGGCTCGGCTATACTCATGACTGGTGGAGCTTCTCTAGGACTTTCGCTGAGTTTCTCTCAAGAAAATGGACAGACCAAGCTAGGTCTCAGTTCGCTATTTCCGAGTCTACAGCAGACTATGACTGCACTGCATAGTGCGAGCGGTATGGAGGAGGATGCGTATGTACTCTTTGCTATGCAGACTCTGCTAGGTATCAAAGCTGATGAGTCTGCCTGGGAGCCTATCTTGCGCTAGTCTCTGCCCATAGCGATAGTCGCCATACTGATATGGACGTGAGGATACCGCTCTCTGATAGCCAGAGCACAGGCTTCTAATGTAGAGCCGGTAGTCAACACATCATCCACTATAAGTACATGCTTGTATGACCGATCTCCACCAAGGTGTACGCTAAAAGCACCTCCGATATTCATCATGCGCTGATGGCGTGTCATCTTAGTCTGTGTACGGGTATAGCGCTTGCGAGTCAGCCATGTCGTATCTACGGGTACTCCCCAAGTGCGTGACATACCATATGCCCATAGCTCTGACTGATTGTAACCACGCTGCCTGAGCTTCTTGGGATGGAGTGGCACGGGAATGATACAATCGACATCACGATAGAGAGGTGACTCTGCGAGTCGTTTTCCATACCATAGACCCAGATGATCTGCTGTCTGTCTTCCATCAGCATACTTGATATTGTGCACTATGCGCAGGGCCTTATCATCTGTGTCCAGATACATCATTGCACTACCCGTGCGTATAGGAACTCGTCCATAAAAGTGCTCTGTAAAATCATTGTCCTCAAGCAGTCGCTGATCTGTGAGCGCCAGCTCGCTCAGGCACCGTAGGCATACGATATGATCATCCAGCGGTACCGTAAGTTCGCAACCTAGACAGATACGCGGAAAGATCAGATCCAGAAATCCAATCGCTGTGTCCTTCCACAGCTCTCTGATATATGCAATTGCTGACATGTACCTCTATATATGTCAGGGATGCATCTTATGTGACCATCACAAAAAAATCCGCCCTGAAATCATCAGGGCGGACTAACCAAAACAAAACGAAAAACCAACTTTATCTAGTTCTTGTCAGTACTGTCTGGGAAGCAGACGTACGGGTATCTTAAGTTTCTCTCCAAATCGATTGATCGTAAAGAGCACTTCGTCTCCTGCTTGGCGATCTTTTAAGGTCTGCTGTAGCTCTGAGACGGTGCGCACATTTTCGCCATTGACTTCTAGAATTACATCCAGTGGTCGTATACCAGCTGCAAGAGCTGCACCACCGCGCTGTGTGTCATAGATATACACTCCTCGAGAAACTCCCAGATTGAGCTGACGCTGTACCTGCTCATCTACTTCAGCGATAGTCACACCCAAGTAGCCCTTCCCGCTAGTGCCTTTCTCGAGGATCTCTTCATAGACTTGACCTACGATCTCCACAGGTATAGCGAAGGAGTAACCTACATAGCCGCCATTCCTGGTGAATATGGCTGTGTTAATTCCTATGAGCTCTCCTTCTTGATTGACTAGAGCCCCTCCACTATTACCGCTATTCACCGCCGCGTCTGTCTGAATGAACGCTGATATGCCATCTCCGCCTCGCTGGAGACCTATGTCACGCCCCTTTGCGGAGATGATCCCTGCTGTAGCAGTATTGGTTAATTCAAATGGGTTTCCTATAGCGAGTACCCACTCACCTACCTCCGCACGGTCGCTACTTCCTAGAGAAATCGGATCTAGATTATCAGCCGTGATCTTGAGCACTGCAATGTCTGCATCTGTACTGCGACCCACGAGTACACCTTCATACTCTCTGCCATCATTGAGTGTGACAAGGAACTCATCCGCGAAATCTATGACATGATTATTGGTCACGATATATCCATCCTCTGACATGATTACGCCACTGCCGCTTCCCATACGCGGCCCATAGTTCATATCTCCAAAATCAAAGAATCTGCTAAAAGGGTTGCTCGAGTATTGTTCTCTGTATCGCTCCTGAGCTTGCAGAGCACTTTCTTTTGCTTTGATGAGTACCACACTCGGTGATGCCTCTCGTGCAGCTATACGAAAGTCAACGGGTGCAGCACTCGTCATACTCGTCTTGCGAATAGGCTGCTTGTCTTGTTCTACGATGACGATCTTCTCTTGTGGATAGAACTTGGTAAACACTACTAGTCCTAGCAAAACCACCAGGCCACCGACTAGGCCTGAGAAGAGTATTGGTTTGAAGTTTTTCATGGTACCTTGTTGATTTGGTACGCAGAAAACGCCTGGAATTTTCAGCTTGTTACGCCTTGTAACATTCTTTAACAGCTCATTAACGAGAGCCGCAGCCTGGTTGTCAGTAAAAGTACTTATACACGGGATGATTTCGATTTATCTCTAGTTGAGCCAGCTCTTCTGAGAAGGTATGGCTATCTAGATCAGTGATGCTAGATCTCAGAGCCTCATACTTTTCTGACTGTCTGGTCTGAGCGAAGAAATAGAGTATCTGCAGCTGTGCAAGCTCTATATACTGAGGATCCTTAGCGGCCAGCCGATACTGGACCTCAGCAGACTCATGCTCACCTTGATCCCAGTAGGTCTTAGCAAGAAGTAGTATCATCTCTGACTTTCGCTCATAAGAAGGCGATAATTGATCTATGCGCTTCTTCATCAGCTCTACATCACCATCGGTCTGAGCGGTGAGGATGGATTGGATCTGATCTTCTAGCGTCCCTCGCATGGCAAAGTCTGTGGCTTCTACATAGGCGTATTCTTGCAGATCTTGACTCTGGATAGTCTGCATCGTACGTCGGAGATAAGCACCTCCTAGTAGTAAAAGGACTAAGGCTATGAGCACCCAAAGGAACTTTCTTGATCTCTTGCGCGCTGGAACCCTAGCAATCGCAGCGCGTACTTGAGCACGTGTGTCTTCTGCAATTTTCTCTTCTACGTGCTCATGGATAGATCTCTGTATCATCAGTTCCTGCTGGAGTGATGGATTATTTGCGAGCTTTCGCTCAAATGCTGCCTTAGCTTCAGAGCTCAGCCTGTGCTGTAAATAGTTCTTTATTTCTTGTGCTTGTTCCATGGTTTCTTAGACTGCAGCAGCAATGTCCTGCTTCAGTTGTTTGAGGCATAAGTATTTCTTTCGCCTGGTGACATCTAAGCTCGTAAGCTCCATGATATCCATCATTTCCTCGGTAGAGTAATCGAGCATCCAGTATTTCAATATGGTCTGACATTTGAGCGAAAGCTTATCGAAATGCTTCATCACGGCTCTCAGTCGCTCATCCCTCACATCAGTATCCTCTTCTAAGATAGAATGATCTATCTCCATCACCGAGACCATGTCTTCTCGGTAGTCCACTTGCTGATCTTTTCTAAATCTATTTCTCCAGATATTTTTCACAGTGGTGTTTAAATAGCCCTTAAGTGAGCCTGTATGCGCATACTTGCCATTCCTTATGTTTCTATCCATAGTGACCACTGCTTCAGACAGTACATCCTCCAGATCTTGCTCATTGCCTTTGTACCCTCTTATGTAGGAGCGTGCTTGTCTGATGATATCTTCCCAAGATAAAATCTCCGCCAGCGCCATCTCTCTCCTCTTTCCTCCCTGCTGTATGTAACTTATTAACTCTGTCTCTGAGCGAGCCATGGTCTATCCGTTTATGTCTGGTGACGTAGAATTGTGACCAAAAAATACAAATATTTCTCTACTTAGCGCGAGATGTCCAGAGATCCATATGCTCTATCTCTATGGACTTACCGAAAAACATCTCTGCGCTCTGCTGAAATCCTCTCGTGGTGTCCGAAAGGAAAAACTGTGACTGAGGGGTGTCAGAGCTAGCGAGTAGACCCTGGTACTCTAGCTCAAGATGAAGATGCTCGGCAGCTGGTGTGGCCGAATCGATCGTGCGTATCGCCCTGCCTTGCAGTATATCTGCGATCTGCTCCTCGATCAGCGGATAGTGTGTGCAAGCGAGTGCCAAAGCGTCTAGCTCATCTAGGGGCAACTCGTTCAAGTAGCTGGCGATAATCTGGCTGCTCACCTTGCGCTTGTGAAAGTGGTCCTCTATCATAGGAGCTAGAAGCGGCGTGGCGAGTGCACTGACCTTGAGATCTGAAGACCGCTTACTCAGCTTGTGTTGATAAGTGCCAGAATCGATGGTGGCTCGTGTGCCTATGATACCCACATGCTTACTCGCTGTATCTATGATCTCCGAGACCAGTGGATCTACAGCATTGATGATTATCATGTCATCAGAGAAAAATTCACTGAGCACGTCATAGGCTACAGCACTGGCGCTATTGCAGGCGATGACCACAGCCTTGCAGCCTTGGTCCCTGAGAAATTTGCTGATGACGAGGGTATAGTATCTGATAGCATCTGGAGATTTGTCACCATAGGGAAGATGAGCAGTATCTCCATAGTAGATTAACGACTCCTGGGGCATCAAATGAGAAATGGCATTGGCGATCGTAAGACCACCAATGCCACTATCAAATATTCCTATAGGAGAGTCTGATCTCACTAGCTCTACATGCCGAGCTTGGCCTTGACCTGGGTAGTGATGTCAGTACTCTCATCAGCATACAGGATGATGCCAGAAGCTGCATCAAATACATAGGTCATATCGTTCTCTTCTGCCACTGAATTGATGGCGGTATTGACTTTGTCCAGGATGGGTTGCATCTCTTCTTGCTGACGCTTGACAAGATCCTGTTGGATCTCTTGCTCATACTGAAGAAGCTTATTCTGCTCTGCCTGGAGGCGTGTAGTCTCTTGTTCCTGCTGTACAGGTGATAGCTCGCCTTGCTCTGCCTTACGAGCTACTGCCTGGTAATCTACCTTTAGAAGCTCTGCTTTCTGCTCCAGCTTTTTCTGTAGCTGCGTGCGATAGTTCTCAAAGTTGGCTTCGGCATTCTTGTAATCCGGAAGCTCCTGCAGTAGGACCTGTGAGTTGACGTATCCTATCTTTTGCGCGAAAGCGCTCGAAAGACCTACTGTAAGGACTAGTGCGGTAAGTAGAAGTATTCTTTTCATGATGTGTAATCTTCTTGTTGGAAATTAGATTTAGTAAATAGTCTTAGTTAGAGGGCTGCAAAGTTATTACTTGATCTTGAGCTTAGCCATGATCTGATCAGTGACGTCATACTCTGGATTAGCGAATATGATGCTCACAGATCCGCCCTTATCAAATATAAAGTCATAGCCGCGCTGATTTGCATGGTCTTCTATAGCTGCATAGAGCCTATCTTGTACAGGAGACACAAGCTCCTGGCGCATACTGAAGAGTTCGCCATCTGCTCCAAACTTCTGCTTTTGCATTTCTCTCACTACACGTTCTTTCTCTACGATCATGTCTTCTTTCTCGGTCTTCTCAGCATCGCTAAGTAGGACCTGCTCCGCCTGGTACTTATTGTAAAGACCTTTGATCTCATCATAGCGCTGAGCTATCTCTTGTCTCCAGATGGCCGCCTGCTGATCTAGCTGCGTCTGAGCTTGCTCATACTCAGGCATGCGATTAAGTATGTACTCTATATCTACTACAGCGAATCGCTGTGCATCCATAGAGACTAGAGTGGTCATGAGAAAGGCTGCGAGGAGTAATAACTTTTTCATATCTGTGCTTTTAAGGCAATTAAGTGGTGGTCTGATAGGCACGCAAAAGTAGTGCAGTCTATCATGAATATCAGCCACAGAACGGGAGCTGTGACCAAGACATCCGCTATGTGTCTCGATTTAACCCCGTTTTAACGATAAGACGGCTCTTTAAGAAAAGATTTTGCAAGTTTGTCGGCATTATCGGCAGATGAAAAGCACACCATTTATACTCACGGCAGATCCGTGGACAATCAATGACATAAGCTCCCTAGTGGACACTGGAGCTTCTATAGAACTCTCTGCCTGTGCTAAGGAAAAGATCTTGCACTGTAGAGAGTACCTCGAACGTACTCTGAAGGACGATAGCCGAGCTATCTATGGTGTAAATACGGGATTTGGTTCGCTGTGCAACATGATCATCAGCGTCGAAGATCTATCTGCACATCAGCATCGACTCATCCTATCTCATAGTGCTGGAAGTGGTGAGATCGTACCTGAAGATGTGGCACGCTTGGTCCTACTACTGAAGATAAAAAGCTTCTGCCTGGGACATAGTGGTGTACGGCTCGAACTTGTAGATCGCCTCGTACATCAATACAATAGCGGAGCTCTTCCTGTGATGTATCACTACGGTAGCCTAGGCGCTTCTGGAGACTTGGCTCCGCTAGCGCACCTGGCTCTGCCGCTGATAGGCGAAGGTGAGCTATCTATAGGTGGCGAGCATACATCCGCTCAATCATGGCTTGAAGACCAAGATTTGCAAGCACTGCAATTGCAAGCTAAAGAAGGTCTTGCGCTTATCAATGGAACCCAACTGTCTACGGGCCTTCTTCTGCACAACTACCTCGAGACTCGCAAGCTCAGTGATGCCTGTCTACACACCAGTGCGACGAGTCTAGTGGCCTACAGCTGCGCGTTGCAGCCCTATGACGAGGATATCAATCTAGTGCGAAAGCAATCTGGCCAGATGCACGTAGCTAGTGCTATCCGCTCACTGCTGAGAGGCTATGAGCAAAAAGAGGTCTATGATGTACAAGATCCCTACAGCTTTAGATGCGTGCCGCAGGTACATGGAGCTGTACTGGACGGCTTAGCCCACTGCGAGCACGTACTTACTGCGGAGATTAACGCTGTGACGGATAATCCACTGATATTTCCAGAAAAGGACAAGATCGTCAGCGGAGGAAACTTCCACGCCGAGCCCATAGCTCTAGCGGCAGATCAACTAGCCGTAGGGCTCACCGAACTCATGAATATCAGTGAAAGACGAATATTCTGTCTGCTATCTGGTCAGAGAGGCCTGAGCCCGTACTTGGCTGTAGATGCTGGTAGAAATAGTGGATACATGATAGCACAGTATACCATAGCCTCTATCGTAGCAAGATCTAGACTCGTCGCTGGACCAGCCAGTGCCCATACGCTGGTGTCTTGCAATGGTCAAGAAGATCATGTGAGTCTAGCAGTCACTGCGGCATGGAGAAATCTAGAACTGGTGCAAAACCTGCGCAGAGTGCTCTCTACAGAGTTTCTCCTCGCTTGCCAAGCCGTAGACTTGAGAGAGGGAACTGAGCTTCCATCAACACTCTCTGTGGCTCATCAGCGCTTGCGAGAGCATGTCGCATATCTAGATGGCGATAGGCAGACCTCGATAGACATGGAAACATGCTATGATATATACGACTCACTGTGGAGTTAACATGATACAATAGTCATCTCCACGTGGCACTAATAACCTGATAAATACGTCTATAGGTGCAGACCGATAAAAGTCTGATAAACATGAAACACATCTTGCTACTTCTCATCCTCTGCGTCCTCGGTGCCTGTAAGACAACTCAGGAGGTCACTGACGCTCTCCCTGATCAGCCTGATAAAGTAGATCGTCTGACTCAGCAGCTTTCTGAAAAATATAAAGAGGCCATCTGGGATGATGCTGTGAGTTATCCGCTACTTGATCAAGGCACCTACATTGGCATGTACAAGCACATCCAAAATGTGATCTCCAAGACGATCCCTACAGAGCGGATCTCTGAAGATCAAGAGATCTGGATCGTGGCTCATGATGATCAGCGCCATGCATGGCTACTGCCCAACGGTGATTTCTACATTACTTCTGGGCTGCTTAAGCTTATCAAATCTGAGGATGAACTGGCCGCAGTGGCTTCATGGACATACGCGTCTGAGGAGCTCTGTCCACAGTGGCAAGCTCAAGTGGATATGTACACGAGAGATGTAGTACGTAAGTGCTGCTCAGAACGATCAGAATTGTATGACTTACTCTATAACTATGTCTATACTACTCGGACGTGTATAGCAGATTCTTTACTCTTACTCAGTAGCGAGATGCTATGCAACTCTGTCTATGGAAATGACTATACTGATCTGAGAGAACGACTGCACAAGACGACCTCTGAAATGAGCACGTTCTATCCTATCGCTGGCGAAATCTCTACGCAGTGCACAACCAGCGTAGAGAAAGACAGGTACAAATACGCTCGCGGGTTCCTCAATCGAAAACCATACAGAATCTGTAATGGGGCAGGAGCTGATGTACTCATCCCAGAAGAAGTAGATCGCGGACAACTACGACACAGCTCGTCTACTCCGCGTGGCTGATTACCAAACTCGCGTGTATGCGGGATTGGTCATCCACTGCGACCACTTGCGGTTGTATGTATGCACGTCTGTAGTTGCTCCGTCTGCTGAGACCAGTGGATAGCCCCGATTGGCCCATTCAAATATGCTTCCGTAGAGATTCTTTACATTCGTGTATCCTTGCTTCTGCAACTGATAGGCTACGCGTTCTGACCTATAACCCACGCTGCAGTAGACGACTATCTGTGCGTCCTTGGGGATGTCTTGAAGTACCTGTCGCTTGAGTTTATTATAGCCCACGTGGATGGCACCATCTATGTGGCTTGTCTCATATTCTGGCTGTTCTCTGCTATCTAGAATGACGTAGTCGCTCATATCTGCATGCAACTCATCAACATCCATCTGCGCCACTCGCATCTGCAGGAGCTTCTGCAGCATCTTTTGAAATTCGGGTTCATTCACTTGGGCAGGATCTTGTGACTGTGCGCTGACCAATTGGCTAGTTAGCAAAGTCAGCATCAGGACGTAGTATCTGAGAAGCTTCATGGGCTGATAATTTTTTTGCTCCACGACCTACACGGTCACGGATGGCAAATTGATAGTGTGGTCGTAGTACTTCTTCCCTCCAGTCGCTTACCCGCGCCTCTTCACTATGAGGATAGAGCATGTGAATGTTGGGACCAGCGTCTAAGGTAAAGTACACGGGTATTTGCTTTTCTTTTCTGAAGGCTCTTATCTCACTGATGATCGAGAGGGTCGCGGGCTCTAGAAGGATATAGCTCGTGGGAGAATTCATCATCAAGCCGTGGAGTGTCAGGGCTTCGTTTTCCATGATTTCGCCAAATGCCTCTATGTCACCTGCACGCAAGATGTCTCGCATCCACTGCATATGTACAGCAGCCTGCTCATAGCGCGTAGCCGCATAGGGATGGCCTTCCATCAGAGCATGACCTGCACTACTGGACACGGCCTTCTCTGCTGATGATACGATGAGGATATCATCGTGATATGTTTCAAATATGGCGTGTACATCGGCCCAGGCGATAGCGTGGTCATCGCTACTGCCATCATAGGCAGCATGTTCTCCCCACACAGCCACGCTGGGATATATAGATCTGCAAGCGCTGCCAGATCCCAGCCTCGATAGATGGGACACGCGGCGCATGGCCACAGCATCCTCGGGAGATAATCCCCCTGCTGAGAGTATATCTACGATTCCAAGAGCTAGGCTTGACATGAAGCTCGCACTGGAGGCAATGCCACTGCTGTGTGGAAAACTGTTGTATGAATTAATCTCTAGGTGAAGATCTCTCAAGCCTGGCAATTCGCTCTCTGCCCATTGCCCTAGGATTCGCTCAACTCGGTCAGCAAATTCTGGTTTGTCTCTCCCCTGATACAGATAAGACACCCTCAGGCCATCTGCAGGAGTAGAAGTGATCATAGTGGTGGTGGCTGCCGCCGAAAGCGTAAGGCTGATCGACGCATTGCGAGGATACTGCTTGCCGTGCTTTCCCCAGTACTTCACTATCGCAATATTGGAAGGGGATTGCCAGGCTACTGATGTTGATTTCTTCATTCTGTACCCAAAGAAATGTCAAAATCATCTAACACGATATCCAGCAGTGGATCCTGACCCCTAGCATACTTCTCCTTGAGATCATATCCAAAGAGCTTCCCCTTACTCTGCCATGTACCTGCTGCAAAGCCGCCTCGTGTGGTCTTGAGCAAGTCAAACATGGATTGATCGAGCTCTTTCTCGATCATTTCTATGAGTATCCGACCTTGTGTCTTGGTCAGATTTTTCATCGGGTCTTTGAAGTTTTCTTTGAGCTCTTTGCTCAGCTTCTTACTGTACTTGCGCGTTTTGCGACGGCTTAGGTCTTTTGTATCCTTCTCATAGCGCGCAAGTATACGTATGGCCTCACTGGCATAGGGATAGACTACGCCAGCATAGCGCTTATATCTCTTATACAGTCGATACTCATCCTGGCTCTCAAACTCTCTTGGGCTGCTGACTGTGACCCGATCCAAGTCAGCAATGAGAAAGGTATCACCATCGACGATGAGAGCTGTGACGAGCTGATCATCCAGAGTGATTTCCTGCACAGATTCTTGGGCACTTAGGCTTGTCAGCCAAATGCCAGATAGCAAGGCTATAAGTATGATGCTTCGCATAGCGAGTATGTAACGAAGCCCATTTTGGTTTCGTTCATGCATTAGGAGTATGATAAGAAGGCTGCTCACGAGCTATGGTATGACGCGCGCATCGGTGCTTCTACGCGACTACAATGCTTAGACCCTGTGGACTCTTGCGACTTGGCTTCTCGTGCTACTCGGTAGAAGAAGTAAACGAGAGGCCTTGATAGCAATTAGCTATTGTTGATAGTCAATAGTCAATAGCTGGATCGCAGCATGCGAATCCATGGTTCTTACTAGTCTAGTACAGAGTAGAGCCAGATATACAGACCTTTGCTGGACTATCCTACTGCCGTGACCCGACTATCTCACCTCATCAGCTACATCTTTCACCCTGTCTTCATCTTTGGGATGAGTGCTGCGGTGCTCTACTGGGCCAATCCCTATATTTTCTCCGTTGAGCCTGGAATGGCTGGGATATTTACGATCATCTACACGGTATTCTATCCTATCGTCATCTTGCTGCTACTGCGGGGAACTGGACTCGTCAAGAGTCTCGCTATGCCAGATAAGAAGCAGAGGATCATACCTTATCTGGCCACATCTATCTTCTATCTATGGTTCTATGTTAACATAAGGGACAATCCTGACTTTCCCCCTGAGTTTGTAGTGCTATTGATGAGTGGGATCGTCTGTCTTTTCATGTGTTTCTTTATCAATATCTGGGAGATGGTCAGCTTGCATGCAGCTGGGACTATGGCGCTTGTGGTGAACTGTGTACTTACCATGATTGTCTTTTCAGATGGATACTTTGATGTGGTCTGGGGCGAGCATAGGTATGAAATCACCATGCTAGTAGTGATCGTCGCAGCGTTCCTCATATGCGGTGTCGTATCGGCATCCAGACTATTTCTGAAATCTCATACTCCCATGCAGGTCTACATCGGCTGGCTCGTGGGCGTCTTATCACCTATCATCGCTCTACGCATTACCGACTATGACTTCTGACCTTACTACAACTCGTACACTTATAGAAAGCGCCTGGGATGACCGTGATTTGCTCGGCTCTGCAAAGCACCAGGATGCTATACACAGCATCATCAAAGCACTTGACCAAGGAGAAATACGTATCGCCGAGCCCTCAGGAGACACATGGATCGTCCATGAATGGATCAAGAAAGCGGTAGTACTCTACTTCCCCATTGCTAAGATGGAGACTATAGAGTCTGGGCCTTTTGAGTGGCATGATAAGATTCCTCTCAAGAAGGAATTTGCCCGAAAGGGCGTACGCGTAGTGCCTCATGCTATAGCACGCTATGGTAGCTTCCTGGAACCTGGGGTCATCATGATGCCATCCTATGTGAATATAGGAGCATATGTGGGTAGTGGCACGATGGTGGATACATGGGCTACCGTGGGTAGCTGCGCACAGATAGGCGCTCGCGTACATCTCAGCGGTGGCGTGGGAATAGGTGGTGTCCTAGAACCACTTCAGGCGACACCGACTATTGTCGAAGATGACTGCTTCATAGGATCTAGATGCGTACTGGTAGAGGGTGTGCGTATACGCAAAGAGGCCGTGCTGGGCGCCGGAGTGACTATCACTGGATCCACCCATATCATCGATGTGACTGGATCCCAAGCACGGATACTCAAAGGGGAAGTACCCGAGAGGTCTGTAGTCATACCAGGCACATATCCCAAAGATTTCCCAGCAGGTACATACCATGTGCCCTGTGCCCTCATCATAGGTAAAAGAAAGGACAGCACTGACAAAAAGACATCTCTCAATGAAGCACTTCGCGATCACAATGTGGCGGTCTAGCGCCCTCCTAGCCATATTCCTCATAGGCTATTCCTGTACACCCAAGTACTCTGCTGATCTAGAAGAGACGGAGTACGAGATCCTGGATACTCTCGTAGTCAGTGCTACACCCGAGGTCATCACACGTGCTCCTCACCGAGCGTCACACCAGAAGGACTGGGATCTGAAGCATGTGCAGCTGGTGATTACTCCCGATCCTACTAGCAGGTCCATCAGCGGTACAGCTCAGCTCAGACTCACTCCATACTTCTACTCCCAACTAGAGCTCAAGCTCGATGCCAAGGACATGGAGATCCATCGCGTGCGTGCTAATAATCAGAATCTCATACATCAGTACAATGGTGAACACCTCTCTATATCTCTCCCGAAAGCCATAGAAAAAGGAGATGAGTTCCTGGTCACCATCCAGTACACGGCCCACCCATATGCCAGCGATAGCACAGCGGCGGACGCTCACGGGTTTTTCTTTGTGGATGATGACACCGACTGGGGCCAAGTATGGACACAGGGCGAGACAGAATACAATAGCCGCTGGTTTCCTAGCATCGATAAGCCTAATGAACGCTGCACTCAGGACATCTATGTCCGCGTACCAGAAGGTATACAGTGCCTGAGCAATGGCGACTTTATAGGTGCCAAAACGATCGATGGGGGACTCGTAGAGTATAATTACCGCATGGATTTGCCGCATGCGCCCTATCTATTTCTGGTGGCGGCAGGAAAATTTGGTGTCGAGGAGGAGATGTGGAATGATGTGGAGCTGGCCTATTGGGTAGATCCTGACTATCAAGAGTATGCCGCACGGATCTTTCAGCATACGCCCGAGATGCTGACATTCTTCTCGGAGATTTACGGATATGACTTCCCTTGGCCGAGCTACCGACAGATCGTAATCAAGGAATTTGTAAGCGGCGCTATGGAAAATACTACAGCAGTCACCTTTGGTGAGTTTGTACAGAAGGTGCCTGGAGAGCTCATTGACGATCATAATGATGACATAGTAGCACATGAGATGGCGCATCACTGGTTTGGCGATCTTGCCACCTGCGAGAGCTGGGCAAATCTTACCCTCAATGAAGGCTTTGCCAACTACGCCGAATATCTCTGGCGCGAGCATAAGTACGGAGTAGAAGAAGCAGAAGCGCATCGTCGCAGCGAATACGGTGGATACATGAACGAGTACTACTCTGGAAGATCGCACCCGCTCATCTACTATCGATATGATGACAAAGAGGAGATGTTTGACGCGCATAGCTATAACAAAGGCGGCTTGGTACTACACATGCTCCGAAAGATGCTGGGGGACGAGGCTTTCTTTGCTTCTCTGTCACATTACCTGAATCAGCACGCCTATCAGTCTGTGGAAGTAGAAGATCTGCGACTAGCCTTTGAGCACATCACAGGACTGGATCTGCGCATTTACTTTGATCAGTGGTATCTCACAGAGGGCCATCCTGTGATAGAGACAGAAATCGACTATGCAGATGGTAAGCTATCTCTAGGCTTTCGCCAAAATACCGAAACGGTGTACACTCTACCCATAGAGATCTGGCTAGAGGACGGGGCTGGCGCTTTTACGAGACACACCGTGCTACTGACAAAAGATCGTCAGAGCTTTGACTTTGAGGATATCGCGAGCGATAGCCGTATATGGATAGACCCCGAGCGCACCATCCTAGCAGAGTGGCAAGGGCAAACAAGCGGAACCAGTGCGTTATCGGTGCCTGGACTTGCTGCTGATAGATATCAAGCTAATCTTCCACTTTGGACGCGTGTAGACGTCGCCGAAGAGATGCTGAGCGAAGCAGGCGTGCCTCTCACGGTTATCCATACTCTTTTATCAGATCCTCATTCGGAGGTGAAGCAGATGGCGCTGGTCTATGCCGAGGAGGCAGGACTATCGCTTGACACAGACAGGCTGAAAAGTCTCGCTATCCAAGACGATAACTCTATCGTGCGCAGCCTCGCTGTATACCAGCTCGG
>JAHDBH010000191.1 GCA_020630495.1 Saprospiraceae bacterium | reverse complement strand
TTTGATCTTGCTGTCCAGGTGATAGATCAGAGATTCTGGTGCTGTGTCCGGCTTTTCCTGGTTAATGTGGCCCAAGAGTCTACGGATATAGCACGAGCGTCATTGTTGGCTATATACTAGTGCAAGACAGTGATGTCACCAGAGATGACTTCATCTCCAGACTTGAGCACGTACACATAGACTCCCGTCTGTACATCTGGAGTCACATGCCATCCTATGGTAGGATCGTTCATAGGTAAGTCTCGCCCGTAGAAGACCTTGTTACCCCAGCGATCGTAGACTTCTAGCTCGTAGAGTAGCTCATAGTCGGATTGTGCGAAGAGTACTTGATTGACCAGATCGGGAGATCCAGAAGACACCACATTGGCTAGATAGATAGCGGGTGGTCTGAACGAGACATTTATACGAGCCTCTGCGGTACATCCTACGTCATTGGTGACGAGGACTTGATAGACTTGTTCCTCATCAGATAGTAGGGTGGGAAACGGACAGTCTTCGCAGTTGAGAAAGTCACTAGGCGTCCAGAGATACTCAATTACATCACTGCTGTAGATGGGCATCAGTTCCAGATCTGGGTGAAAAACCGTATCGATAGATGGCTCTATAGTAATAGTAGGAGATGAGGCGTGGTCTATGATTACCGTGCGAGACACCGAGCAACCACTAGGGTCTATAGCACTGATCTCATAGTTACCTGCCTGCGAGATAATGGTGATGTCACTAGCTGTCTGACCATTGATGGTAATCGTGTGGTGGTCAGATAGTATCAGTATGCTGTCTTGTGTAGTAGCACATAGCTGATTGGGAAAGGAGATAGCAAGCGGCTCAGGTACGGTGACCTGTAGATCTAGTCTATGGATCACGCTGTCGCATCCATTGGCTCTGCGCAGAGTGTCTGCGTACATGCCTGATGCTGATATAGTCCTACCGCGCCAGGGGTATCGCTCGCCTTGGCAGATGCTTGTCTGATCATCTAGTACAAGAGGCTCTGGAAGATACGTCAAGGCAAAAGAATAATCTTGGGTGCATCCTGCTTGATTGCGGATGGTGAAGGCATAGTCGCCAGCGGAACTGATGATGCGATCAGCCTGCGTAGATCCATCACTCCAGAGGACTGAGATATCATCTAGCTCATCTAGATTGACTTGATAGATATCACTAGGACAGAGTGTGATATCGGCTATATCGTCCAAAAGAGGCAGGGGATCCACTACAACGATGTGAGTCGAAGTATCTGCACAGCCATTGTAGGCGATGATATAATGGGTAGTGAAGGTATCAACGGTAGCGAGATCGATCTGGGCTGGCAGTATGCGCTGGTAGTCATGATCATACCATGCGCCACCAGATTCACCACTATGTAGTGGCTCCAGTCGGATGGTAGAGTCTCTGGTGCAGTAGGCCGTGAGACCGTCAGTCCCTGCATCTGGCAGAGAGGGAGGTAAGTCAATGTAGGCGTAGGCTGTATCACCATGGATTCCGTCAAGCCATCCTAGGACGGCCACGCGGGCGCTGCTGATGCCTGCGCTAGCGGTCTGATGATATCGCACATAGTTTACGGCCTCTTGCAGATCCTCTGTGGTGGCAGTAGGAAGGGAAGTAATGACAAGCTTGTGAGTGCCGCTGCCGATGATATTTGTGTTCACAGCTACACCAGAGAGCCACTGATCTGGAGTGGGGCCAAAGATCTGCAGAGTGATGCTATCAAGCAGTCTATGACTGGTAATATCTACATCAGTATCAGATATAGGGATATTATCAAATTGACATAACTGTGGCTGATCATAGTCCAGCTCAGGCAGCGTACTATCATCTTCATCTAGGTCTACACGTCGTAGACATTGCTCCCAGTCTTGGGAGGGATAGTGGCGGATAGCATTGGGCTCATTTCTGTCATTATCGAAATAGAGAGCTGGAAAACTATAGGTAAAATTACCATCCTCCAGATCTACTTCATACCAGGCAGGTTCTATATTTTGATCATTAATATGATCAAGCAGAATGTAAATTTTGGCAGAGTCGCATAGGTTTCGTAAGGAGATTAATGGCCTTCTCCAGATTCGGTCAATCGAATATTCGTGGAGAATTGTGGGATTGTCAGGATCACTTTTATTAATAATGCCGAGTCGATTGTTACCCGGTCGATTATTGGAAGAATAGATAATATCTGAGTGATGCTTAACAACAGACAAGCTAGATCTAGTTCTATAATATTCTGTAAATGCTTGTCCGAGGGAAGGTGGCTGCCATATAGTTTGAACATCCAAGGTTCTTAAATCAACGATAGCATAAGTCAAACCACCAATATAGAATGTGTTGTTATCAAGCACTCGCAACCACTCTACTTCATTTTTCGCATTCCAAAATAAGTCAATGTTTTCAGGAGTAATATCGAGAAGATGATCAATGCTACCGGTGACGAGATTGTATTTATATAAATCTCCATGGTTCTGTAAAAAATACACGATTTGACGATTTATATCGACATGAAAATCTTTAATCCGAACATTGCTCAGAGTGTTGCCCTCAGAAGCTTCGAAGAGATCTTCCCGCAGTTGTAGAAAAAGCTCAAATGGTCCAGTGCGTATGTCCCCCTCATAAATTTCATAATAAAAATCAT
>JAHDBH010000044.1:5068-23113 GCA_020630495.1 Saprospiraceae bacterium | reverse complement strand
CGGGAGCACCGCCGATATTGATCACTTCTACGGCATTGTCAGCACAGACAGTGATGTAACCGCCTGCTGGCATATCTGGAGTGTTAATCGTGAATGTGGTAATCTCATTACCTGCTGCGTCTATGATAGGATCGGCAGGGTCTATACTCGCTGCACCGTTGATAGTCACGGGAGGTGTACCGTTTAAAACTGCATCTTGCATCTCGTCATTGAAATAATGCGCTGGATTACCATCTGAATCTCTATCGTAAGGCCAATATAACCTTGGTAGCCCGGTACAATCTAAAGAACTGTATCGGATGCCATTACTGCAAGTGAAATCAGAGTTGTTATAGTCCTTAATGTAATTAGATGACACGCTGAATATAGAAGTGATAGGATCGCCCATGAGTCCGCCGCCGCATACGCGAGTCAGCTTGACACGAATAGTCACACTGTCAACAGCAGTACCTAGACCCACACCTGCTAGAGGGAAAGTACCTCCTACCAGAGTAATATCATCATCACCTGTCTGCATACCTCTGTAATCATCAGCTCTTAAGCCATCTGCTTTCTCTGCATCTATAAAGAGCAATCTACCTGATGCGCTCGTAGGCACCAAGTAATCGACACCATCAACAGTGGAAGTCATCATATCAACAGTAGAATCTGGCACGATCGCTACAGGTGGTAACGTGCCATGCTCAATCGTAATAGACTCAGCATAGTAGGGCATAGGAATCTCTAGCGCAAAATCCTCAAAGCCGACAAATGGTCTAAACTCGTCTGCGAAGCAGGTAGCCATGGATGTATTATCTGATGTCAGTTTGAGCACGTACTCAGCACTACACTCATCTATGAAGTCAACTCTCGACTCCACATTTACGATCGGCTTGACCATAGTAAAATCACCATTGCTCCGAGGGCTAGTTCCCGTGATCGTGGTGCCATTACAGGCACCAGGATTGTAAGCAGTAAAAGTAGCATTTGACTCAAATGATCCAGTAAATGTCGGAGGAGCTGAGGGCTGTGGTTCACCAATGGCGTTGGCCCTGGGGATACACACGATAGGAACCAAGAATTCCATGAAGAAAGTATCTCCTATCATAATCTCGCCGCCAAGCGCATCCCAAAAGGCTGTCAATCCTGCTTGATCATTGGCCTGAGCAGCGAGAGATGGACAAGGATCTCTGAATCGATAGAAAAATATCATACCATCGCCTTGGTCAGCGCCGGAATTCTGACCTGGGATGGTTTGCGCAACACCAGCACCCGTCACACCAGGGTGATTAAATCCAGGATAGTCTCTAACCGCAGCATACTGCGAACGACCAACGGAGATTCCGTTAGCGATCTGACCATTGTCTAGTACATCGCCGGGAACACCTATTGCTCCCATATCAATGATGGAACCATCTGGTCGCTTCAACGTAAATGATTCTAATAGCGCTGAGCTCATGTCAGGTATCATTACATCTGATAAAGAACCGACAGCATCACCATCTACATACCGCAAGGTAAAATCCGCAAACCAATCAACATCATCACTAGGAACATTGCTTCTAGCAAAAATAAATGTACTCACACGGATGGTATCACCAGGTATGACCTTTTGCAGATCCTCTAGTGCAATATCTTCTACTGGCACCTTTGTAGCGAGAGTACGATCAGTAAATCCAGTAGTTACACGTGTAATTTCCGTATCAGATCCAAATGCCGTACAGTTACGTCTTCTGTCTTCAGGATTGGCTCGAGCGAAAGTCACGGCACATGCTGCAGACAAGTTGCAATCACACCCTACACACTCTTGCGTTAAAAATCCAGCTATGTTAAATATTGTTGATGATGCGCACTCAGCAGAATCTAATGTCATATCAAACGTGAAGTCAGCACTAGGCGTACCAAGAGGATCAGTTATATCATATCTTATGATACGAGTTCCCATAGTATCAAATTCATTACTGATCACGGTCGCTGCGGCGCCGTTGTACATCTCATTACTTAGGACAACGTCAGCCAGCTCAAGATTTCTTCCTGAGAATAATAGTGTAAACTGGTAATCGCCAGCTCCACCCGGGCAAGTAGCAAAATCATCTGCACCAGGGGTGACAGTGATCACAGCTGACTTGACACTTGGCGTGATTACGTCATTAGCACTAGAAAGCTTACCAAATACATCAAAATCGTATCCTTCAAAGGGCGCTGTGCCAACGGTCCACGTATCCGGATCGTCAAACTCCGCGGTTGTCTCGTTGACAAATGGGTCTAAGCCGTCATCAAAAGCTCTTGTAATTCTGCGACTATTTCGTCCGCAATTGTATCTCCAGAACATCTGCTGCTCATTGATGTCGCACACACCACCACCTTCACTGCAACCTAGAGCTCCATCACCACAGGATGGTGAGAGCTCTACACGAAAGGCGATCATACCTCCAGGAGGGAGGTCATCGAATGTACCATCTCCATCTAGGTCAGTGAGATCTCCTGAACCATCTATATCTACTCCCGCCGTGAGCCTATCGAAGTTCACAAAAACCCTCGCGTCTGCATTGATGCTGAAGGTCTCTTCATTGATTGCTGCAGTAAATGCACCACCTGCTCCATCAATAAAATATGCGGAATCCAAGGTCAGAAAGTTTTGAGTACACATATCAATACTCCAATTGAGGCTCCACATATCACCCTTAATAGGCACCGTAGCATCGTTAGTGAAATTGACTTCAAGTACATAAGGAACTGGTCCACCAGTAGCTGGATCGCAAAATGCTGGCTCTTGTATCAGCTCGGCTTCTAATGTTCCATTCGTAGGTCCACCAGAAAATCGATCCGTAAGTCTGTGCGTCGTCACGTCCGTATCATCAGCGCATTGCTCTCCCGCACAGAGCGTACGGACAGTCTGGATAGGATTGAGATTTATATCTACACATCCTGGGGCCTGGTAGCAGACTACCACTCCTATGCTCTCGTCAGGCGTGAGGATACCATCGCCACCAAATACATCTGGATCAGCATTTCCGTCTATGATCACATTGACATCACCCGTAGTCGCATCGAGATCTAGCGTCTGCTCTACTCCATTCACTGTAATAGAGCTTACCGTAATATTTTCATCAAATCCATAGTCGCTAAGCGTATACCCTACCTCTGTCACAGGTGCACAAGGTGTCAAGCTGGTAATGCGTGAAGTGACGCAGGCGTCCATGTCTGGCATGGTGATATTCACAGTAGCAGGCGATGGCGTACCATTAAAAGCTACGATCGGCTGCAGGACATTGGTGCCATAAGACTGCTCAGGAGAAAACTCATCTTCACAATCAGCTCCAGCGCTGTTGTAGCTCACGCCAAATGTGATGCTGGGGTTATACGTCGCAAAATCAAAAGAACAAGCAGCTGTGACACCGATGTACACCACGACACCACCGCCCTCCTGGCTGATCTCAGAGATCCTGAAAGTCGGACTCTCAGGATTATCTACATTGATGGTGTCAAGCATAGCATTGTCACTAGCGACATAGGCAAAGCTGGCAAACTCCAGACCTTCGTCAAACTCTACATTGAGCTCTACGTCAAAAATGGGCGCGACGCTCTTTGTGAAAAGTAGAATAGGAATAGTATCCCCAGGACCACAGACGATGACCTTGTCTGGCTGCGGATAGCAGTCAAGCCCTCTGAGATCCTGAAACTGCACAGAGGCAGTGTCGTTCACAGCTGTCAGCTCTATGAGCTCTGCTGTGGAGAGACATTCTGAAGAGTCAAGGTCAGCTGAGAAGAGGCCGACTGCAGCACCCATACCCGTCATGGCGAGGGCTGCGTAGGTGAAGAAGCGTTGAAGTTTTTTCATGTTCACTTTGGATTCTTACAATGTGTTATCTACTGTATCTACAGATACACAGCACGAAAACCATGCCGAATGAACGGCAAGTCTAGGCGCTGTGGGTCAGTAGTTTGGCTGATCCGATCTAATATGGAGTCACCCGTAGCAGGTCGAAATCTCTACAAATGTACTATCGCTATATCACTTCATTGCATAATCAATTGTACCACAAGCCAGTATATAATAGATGAAAAATATACTCTATGCATAGATCAACTGATCATCAGGTAATTAGCTGTGAATCACGCGTACATATAGAGATAAAAATATGTATAGAATACCCAAAATTTCCCAGTAGAAGGATGCTTCCACTAGCAGTCTACATACTCGTATGTCACAAAATAATACTTACTAAATCGAACAAAATCTGATCAAAAGCCCAGTGAATAGTCAAAAATCTTAATTCTTGTTCATAGTGCAAAAGCAGCAGGGATAGGAATCATTACGCCACGGGCGTGAGTCCGCAGGACCGCAGCGTACGCGGAGTGATGGATAGCCCGGCCCAGTCTTGGAGCTCACAGAGATCCAAGGCTGGGGCTGCCCAGATCTATACCTTCCATTTGCTACTCTACCTTGCGTCCACCTACGGTAGTGGACTTGACATTCTCTCGCTTACGATAGCGCAGATCGACGAGCAACTTTGCTGCTCCACCTCTAGTCTGTATGGTATATTCTCGACCGTCATAGAGGACGGTACCCTTACCTCGAGACCAGTCTTTAGCCAGGAGATAGTATTGCCGTCCTCGCTGAGGATTGGGGCCAAATCTCAGATTGGCTGCATCACTCTGAGGATCAAAGGAGATGATAAATCTATCGCTGCTCGGTAGATCTATCAAGACTCCTGGAGTATGCTTTGGTATGATCACACGCTCTACACGCCTACCGTCCTTCATCTGTATCTTACCGCCTGATATCCGAGTATCGCCTTCCTTGAAATTTCGCTGCAGGATAAGATCTTCAGAAACATAGAATTGTATGCGCTCCAAGTCTCTCTCCGTCCAGCGATTTTCGTCATAGAGCGACTGCGTAAAGGGAGTGTAGCTGCTGCAGGAGCTAGCGCAAAGCGCCGCTAGTGCCAGGAGTGTCATGCGTATGTCCATGGTGTGTGATTATAGCGCTAATGTACGGACACCGCGACAGGGCAGCAAGAGGGTTGACATTTCTTTAACCCTCGGCTTGCTTACATGGGCTGTCTTTTACTCGGGCTGTGGATCAGTAAGCGCAATAATCGTCGTAATCACCCTCACCCCAGTGACTATGGCGAGTGAATGGAGGGATCTTACCTAGTGCGGTGGTGTGCTGGTAGTGCTAGTGGAGGAGGCGCTTTCGCGCAAAAAAGTCCGTGAGAATATCGCTGCAGGCCGAGTGCTGCACTCCGTACTCTAAGGTAGTGGATGGATGGAGCATCTCTTTGCCAAATCTCATGAAGCCTTGCTTCTCGTCCGCTGCGCCATATACTACGCGCTGGAATCTAGCATGTCGTAGAGCACCTGCGCACATGGGGCATGGCTCTAGCGTCACAAAGAGTGTACAGTGCTTGAGAAACTTGGTACCCAGGTGACTCGCGGCGGAGGTAATAGCGAGGATCTCAGCGTGGGCTGTGACGTCTGTGAGCATCTCTGTCTGATTGTGACTGCGAGCGATGATGGTATTCTGTGAGACGACCACGGCACCTACTGGCACTTCACCAGCTTCGTAGGCCTTCTGCGCTTCCTTGAGCGCTTGCCGCATGAAGTGGTCATCTGAGTGTATGCTGAGTTCTTTCATGATGTAATGCGTAGTCGTGATATCTAGCTACGTGTGTCACAGTTAATAAAGATCACTCTGACATCTGCACAATAGTACGGATTTATCATCGTGAGGAAATGCGGGCGAAATGGTGCATGATGCAGAGATGGGTGATGTGCAGAATAGCTAAGGCATCTCGGCTAGCGCTGGATGACCGCATGTACATAAGACTCATGCAAGTAGCCACTGTGCTATCAAGCGCACACCCACGCACAGTGGGCAGCGTGGACGAGCCTAGCTGTTATCTTCACCTTCGCTCCGTGGCTGTCTTTGCTGGTACTGAAGGTAAGGCCTGCCTGGCGGCGAAAGGTACTAGAGGGTCTTACAACATACACACAGGCTGACAAGCCTGATGCACATGCTTGCGCGGAGCTGACATGCCACCATGTGGCAACAATAAATACAGATGGGAGACAAGATTACTCTTGTCTCCCACCGTATACTTTTATGCATGCAAGCCGCGGCCTACTTGTCTTCAGACTTATCTGAAGGCGGTGCTAGATCTGGTGGCGTGACACCATCCCATGGCGCCGTACCGCAGTCAACGAGTAGCACGGTAAATTCTGCTCTTGCCACATCTCCGCCACACTCCGAATCTGGCAGATCAGATCTAAGTGTCAGTCTCACGCTACCTAGCGCAAGATCTACTGGTCCAGGGATGTATCTCGTGGCAGTGCTATAACGTGTACCTCCTTCAAAGCTTCCGTCACCTGCTGTAGACCACTCTCCGTCTAGCGTGGATGGTACTATCGTAGCAGCACTCTCTAGATCTACTCCATCTACGCATCCCGTGACTGGTGTGATCATCACTTCGGGCTGCTCGTCTATATCTACGAGCATAGTGGTTTCAAATACGCACTGATCATTGAGTGTGAAAGTCAGTTCATAAATGGTCTCACTCGTAGGATCACAAATCACTGGTTCTAGGCTCGTGGGATCATCCAGGAAGAGACTAGGTGTAATCAACACTTCTAGATCTTCTAGCTGATTGATATCGATACCAAAATCGACCTGGGTACAACCTTCTTCACAGACAGTGAAGTTGTAGGGACCAAATTCGAAATCTATTCTCTGAGTGACATTGATGCGTGTCATCTGCTCACCGCACTCTCCCACTCGACTGGTAGCTATGAGTGTAGCTGGAGACTCGATGCCAAATCCTGGATTGACTGAGATCTCTATATTGTCTCCCACAAGCTCAGCATTTCCAGCGCCTGAGGGAACAAACTCAAAGGTGTAGTCACCGCAGACATCCTCGATGATGAAATTTTCTCCCGGACAGAGAACTATATCTGTACCTAGGTCATCGATGAAGTCTGGTAGTACATTTTCAAACGGGAAGATGATCTCGCTACATACACAGCCAGGCACTGAAATACGTGCTACTAGAGGACAGGCCACATCTGGTGAGACCTCAGTGGACCCCTCTAGTATGGCACTAGCTCCGCCAGCCAGAGTAAGTGACTCTGTAGCAGTGGCTAGCAGACTGTCAGGATCACTGACGTCGCCAGTTTCGTCTAGGTCATAAAATACATCGATCACTACATCATCACTATAGACTACAGATGTAGGATTGATGACCTCGAGCTCATACTCAAGTACCAGATCATCACTAGTCTCTGAGCAGGCGGCTGTCAGATTTCCTTCACCTCCAGCTACTGGAGGAACTACATCTATGGTGATGAATGCATCTGGAGCGGTAAGGACGAGAATATCACACGGGCTATCTGGATCTCCAGGGCACTCAAGGGTCTCTGTACGCTTGACAGAGAGACCTATGTCTACAGGTCCGCATTCGATATTCGCCTCTAGGACGAGTCGCACACAGAAGAATCCTCCTGTACCTGCATCGGGGGCCGCTAGGCTTACCTCCGTGGCCCCACCAGTTCCGAGATCATTGACCATCAGATCATCTACAGTAGCTCCTAGTGGTGCGATAAACTCCAGACTATCTGTGATGAGGCTTACACCTGGAGGTAGAGTGATACAAAGTCTAGAATCACTCACACCACTCTTTCCCGTATTGATCGCGGTGAGAGTCACATCCAGCTGATCAGTACATGTGAGTTGGAGCTCCCCTGTCTCAAAGGTGAAGGCAGGCTGTAAATCACCCAGCCCACCTACTTCAAGACCTTCGCTGATGACGGGATCATCCTCAAACATCACCTGACAAGCTGCAGAGCCTGTCAGCGAAAATGCTAGTGGAGACCCCGATACATAGGAGCATGTGGTCATCCCCTGGAAGGTGATGATAAGAGTCTCATCTATATCGATATCAGGGAAAGTACCCACGGGCCACATGTAGGCAATGCCGTAGACACCAGTCAGGTCTGTATTCTCTGTAGGATCTGGAATAGCCACAGGGGTCATACCAGCTATGGATGCCATGTAGTCTGTAGCTACATATCCCATAGGGAGATATAGAGTAGGATTGATCTGGCCGAGCGGCGAGGTACCCGTATTGCGTACACGTATAGTCTGCATGGTGGTGGCGCAGAGAGGCTGACGATTGTTGATCGAAAAGTCTATGTCTACCGCAGGGCGACCAGCCTGGTAGATATAGCATAGTGTCTCGAGCTCATCACAGGTCACTGCTGCGCCTGCCCCTACCGCTGTGGCCAACTCAGCGTCATAGCCGTCTGGTAAATCAGCACTGCAGCCAAGGAAGGGCTTTATACAGATCTGCGCTTCCGCGCAAAATAGGAGGTCGGTTTCTATCTCAACGTCAAGAGGCCCGGTCGGCAATGGCGAACCAAATGCCGCTGCGAGGTCATAAAAATATGTGGTAGTACTATCAGTACTAGCTACCTCTATGGGAGCACTGCCTCCAATAGACACTACATCTACAGCATCTTCTACGCATATGCTGAGATAGCCACCCTCTGGCATATCACTAGTCTCTATGGTATAGGTAACGATTTCAGTGCCCGCTAAGTCGAGTATCGGTCCAGGAGGATCTAGCGCCACGGTAGCATTGATCACTGTGGGCTGATCACCTATGAGAGTCGCAGCAAGCTCCTCATTATTGAAGTAGTGAGCAGGATGCAGATCAGCTGTCCTGCGATAGGGCCAGTAGACGACTGGATTCGCACCACCGCAGCCCGTACCACCGTACCAGAAGCCATCAAGATTGCAGCGATAGGCGCCTACTGCATAGTCAGCCAGATGATTAGAAGAGACATTGACTGTACTGGTGATGGGAGTGCCTTGCAAGGCACTGCCGCATAGCCGGCTCAGCTTAACACGAAATGTGAGACTATCGATATTGGTACCGTCTGATGCTAAGCCTATACCTGCCAGTGGGAAGGTGCCGCCTACTAGTGTGATATCATCATCACCAGCATCTATATCTCGATATCCCAAGGCGCGTACACCATCAGCTTTTTCTGCGTCGATAAAGATGACCTTACCACTTGCACCATCTGGCACAAGGTAATCGATTCCACCGACCGTGGAAGTGATCATATCAACTGTACTATCCGGAGTGACGATAATCTCTGGCTGATCAAAGTGCTGGAGCGTAATCTCCTCTACAAAGTAAGGGCTAGGTATCTCCAGCTCGATATCTTCTATACCGATAAAGGGTCTATATTCCTCCGCAAAACAAGCCATCCCAGTAGTATCCTCCACGATCAGTTTGTAGACATACTCAGCCTCACAGTCATTGATAAATTCTAGCCGAGCTTCTTGCCTGACATCTGGCTTGACCATGGTAAAATTGATGTTTCTCCTAGGTGAAGTACCAGCCAGAGAAGTAAGGCCGCAGCTACCAGGAGTGAAATTCCATACAGTAGCATTTCCCTCAAAAGAACCGCTGAAGCTCTGTCCAAATCTTAAGGTAGGTCTTGTCGCATCATTGGCTAAAAACTCGGGTGTACATACGATAGGTACTTGATATACTGCACAGATAGAGTCTCCATCTCTGAATTCTCCTACGACCGACTTAAAAATGTCGAGGCCAGCCTGATCATTATCATCAGCAGGATCTTCTGGGCAGGGATTTCTGTAGCGGACGTAGTGGATCACACCGTCCACTCTATCAGTACTAGCATTCTGTGCTTCAAAGTGCTCAGAATAGCCGTCACCAGTAATACCAGGATTGTCTACGGTCATATCTACCAGGCCCCCATTGTACTGAGATCTGAGGACAGACGCGCCTGAAGTAGCTCTGACATTGTCAGCTGGATTACCTGGAAAATCGATCGCACCCAAGTCAATCACAGTACCATCCTGTCGCTTGAGGATAAGGCTCTGGACGCGAGCTAGCGACATATCAGGGCGCATGACATCAAGCTGAGATCCAGCATTGTCGCCCTCCACATATCGCAGATCTATCGTCAGTAGAGAGTTGTAACCACTGATAAGATCAGCATTATCCACTTCTATATACGTACTCACGAGAAGGGTATCACCAGGTACGACTTTGGTAAGATCACTTGCAGGTATGTCAGCAAATTCTGTCTGAGTAGCAAGGCTACGATCTGTATAGCCTCGAGAGATACGCACCAACTCACCGCCAGAATTGAAGGCCGTACAATCTCTCGTGCGATCATCAGGATTGCTTATAATCGTAGCGTTGTCACAAGCAGCTGCTAGGATACAATCGCAGCCATCGCAGTCCTGTGATAGAAAAGCATTGAACTGCAGCAGATCAGTAGATGCACAGATCGCTGTATCCAGTGTCATAGTAAGACTAAAGTCACTGGGATCTCCTAGTGGCTCAGGTAAATTGTAGTAGACATTTCTGACACCATTCAGGTTGAAGATATTGCTATCTGGAGAGATAGCGGAGCCTTCATACATTGCATTGTCAAATTCTATATTGGCCAGCTCTATATTTCGTCCAGAGAGCTGGAGTACAAGTAAGAAATCACCAGTACCTCCAGGACAGCTGGCAAAGTCCATGTCTCCTGGATCTATGGTAAGGACGACATCGACGGATGAAGCTACTGGCGCAGCAGGATCGATTCCATAAGTGCCAAAGTTGTATCCTATAAACTGTGTAGTACCAAAGAAAAATGTATCTGGATCATCAAATGTGATGGTGCTTTCATTGACATATGCGTCGACTCCATCCATGACTGGGGCTGCGATCGTGCGACCATTTCGCCCACAGTTGTAGGTCCAGTTGAACCGATTAGAGACGAAGTCACACATACCACCTTGATCAGAACAGCTTGCTCCGCTGGCATCACAGGTCGGCAGCAGCTCTAGTCTAAAACTCACTGACTCACCTGCTGGTAAATCATCAAAGACACCATCACCATCCAGATCATCCAGTCCTCCTGGGCCATCTGCATCCTGGCCCATAGGAAGGGTCCGGAAATTTACAAAGCTCAATCCATTGGCATTTTGCGAGTAAGATGCCTGAGGAACAAAGCCTAAAAATGAGCCACCTGGACCATCGACAAAATAGACAGAGTCAAGCTCCAAGAAATTGCTCGTGCAGCTATCCAATCGATAATTGAGATTCCAAACATCCCCCTTGATGGGTACGGTACCATTTGACTGAAAAGTCACTTCAATAATGTATGGCACAGCGTTGCCTGTCCCCCCATCACAGTACTCGGGAGTCTGTATGAGCGTAGAGGTAATCGTGCCGTTGCTCGGTCCACCGCTAAAGAGATCTCTGAACTGATGTGTAGTAACATCTACCGCATCAGAGCATGATTCTCCACGACAGGTGGTGGCTATGGTGTACTGAGGATTTAGTAAGAAATCGAGACAATCATCCACAGAATAGCACACCTCGATCGGTATGCTCTCTGAAAAAGTCAATAGACCATCCGCGCCCCAGTAAGCTGGAGTGGCTACTCCATCGATCAATAAGGTAGCGACACCTGTAGCCGGATCGACCATGACAGGTGCTGAGACACCATTGACCATGACTGTGGTCAGGTCTATACCGTCAAGAAATCCATAGTTATCTATCGTGTATAGTGCCTCTGTTACAGGTGCGCCTGGTGTGAGATTAGTCACATTCATGGTTACACAAGCATCCATGGTGGTCATGGCGATACTGAGCGGATTAGGTGTAGGACTGCCCGTGAAGGCAATTTCCGGTACCAGCACATTGGTCGCATAAGGTAGCTCTGGTGTGAAGGTGTCATCACACTCTACACCACCAGACTCATAGCTGAGATTAAACTCAATGGTAGGCATGTAGGTATCATAGTCCACTTCACATACCGCAGATATACCTATGTACACAACCACTGCACCGCCTTCCTGACTGATCTCAGAGATTCTAAACACTGGACTCTCAGGATTGCTGATAGAGACTGTATCTAGGTCAGCGTTACCACTTTGGACATAAGCAAATGAAGCATACTCGAGTCCTTCCTCAAATGTCGGAGTCAGCAATACGTCAAATATAGGCTCCTCGCTCTTGGTGAAGAGCAAGACTGGTATGGTATCGCCAGGGCCACATACTACAAGCTGATCTGGCTGTGCATAGCACTCTATACCTCTGAGATCTTGAAAACCAATATTGGGATCGCCGACAGTGGTGGTGATAGCAGCAAGCGAAGTTTCTGTCAGCTCGTCCATACTGGGACAATCTGCTGCAGGAGCCAAAGATCCATAGCTGGTGAGAGCTAGGACTAGGGAAGTCGCAAGAGCTAGAGGATGATACAAGTGGTGAATCAATGTCATAATACTATCTGATAAATGTGCATGGTGAAAAGACAACATAGCGCGCAGCCTCAGTGAGTGCCGCCGATACGCTGCCGTCTGGAATGGTCAATGGAGTATAATGTATAGTATAGCTGTCCAAATATGATACCAACTGCAAAGCTAGCTAAATTTTACTCATAGCACTGATTACCAACATATTAAGCATTGCCTAATATATGGCATATTAGCTTATGGAGAATAAAGCAAATTATATACTGCTATCGGCTAGATGAGCCACGATAGAGCGGCGAGGCTAGGAAAATAGCTCCTCATGAACTGAGCTCACGCTGGACTCGTTAAGCTTACTATGGACACTCCACTTGTCAATCGCGTCGCAGCTAGTAGCATCAAGGTGCTCAATCTAGAAGATTTCTATCCCGAAGTCTCATTTCACGCCATAGATCTACACGACTACTTATATAAGGGTCTTATCCTGCGAGAGAAAGATTTTCGAGCTGCTCTCAAGGAAGCAGATTGGGCACAGTATCAGGACGGCGTAGCATGCCTGTACTGCAGCACCGATGCTATCATTCCCACTTGGGCGTATATGCTGCTGTCTACCTATCTTGAAGCGGTAAATTGCCCAGCGTATCAATGTAGGCAGAGTGAGCTACTTTCTCGATATTATCAGGATCGACTCGCCAAGATAGACTGGTCAGAGTACCAAGATGGACGGGTGGTCCTCAAGGGCTGCAGCACTAAGGAAGTGCCAGTATCTGCCTACGTAGAGGCTACTCGACAATTGCGCTCCAGAGCGCAGAGTGTAATGTATGGAGAGCCGTGCTCTACAGTGCCTGTCTATAAACGTCCGCGTAAAGTCTGAAGCTCTACACCTATCTTTACTCCTGACTATCAATGCATTATATGAAATCGACCATAGCAACTACACTGTGCATTCTTGCTGCCCTAGCCCTACTTACGGGCTGGACCAAGACCGAGTCTAAGGAAGCGACTGAGCCATATGCAGGAGTGACGACAGATCAGCTTCCACAGCAGATCCGATCAGTGCCCCTACGAGACAATTACGATCTGGGCGGTGAGGCCCTTCCCATGGACAAGCAAGACGTGCGTGAGAGACTTGACCGTGAGCTGAGCGTCAACAGCTACTGGCACAGCAGCACCCTACTCAATATCAAACTTGCCACCAAGCACTTCTCCACCATAGAGCCTATACTCGCTCAGTACGGAGTACCTGATGATTTCAAGTATCTGGCAGTAGCTGAAAGTAATCTTCGCAATGTCACTTCCCACGCAGGCGCCAAGGGTTATTGGCAGTTTCTCAAGACGACAGGAAAAGCCTATGACCTAGAGATCAATAGTGAAGTAGATGAGCGCATGCACCTAGAGAAGTCAACCCATGCCGCAGCGCAGTATCTCCGTGATCTAAAAGAAAAATTTGGTTCTTGGACTCTCGCGGCAGCAGCCTACAATGGTGGTGAGACGCGAATCAGACGACTGCTCAAGGAGCAAAAAGCTGACAACTACTATGAGCTCAACATGTCTGAGGAAACGATGCGCTATGTATTTCGCATAGTGGCTATCAAAGAGATATTATCAAGTCCTGAGACGTACGGATTTTCTATTGATCAGGGCTATCGATATGACGATGATCCCGATCTATATCTTCTAGAGGTCGCAGAATCCGTAGCCAGCTGGGGTGACTATGCTAAGCAATACGGCAGTGACTATAGGACGCTCAAGTACTATAATCCCTGGCTCATCAGTGGGCAGCTTACCGTATCTGAGGGCAATTCCTACCTAGTGAAGTTGCCAAAGAAAAACTAGTAGTGGCTAGCGATGATTAAAGTATTTGTTGAGGCTTACAGAGGCTATGCAAATTACCTATGGCAGGAGATCACGCATCCGAGCTGGGATAATTACTTCTATTGGCTTATTGGTGTCTCACTTTTCTTTTTTCTACTAGAAATTTTGAAGCCCTGGCGCAAAGACCAGCCCATACTCAGAAAAGATTTTTGGCTAGATTTATTCTATGTATTTTTTAATTTCTTTTTATTTTCTCTGATTATTTATCACGCAGCGTCAGACGTGGTAGTGCATTTTTTTGAGGGTGCCATAAATCGATTATTTTCCATTCGTCTATCTGAGCTCAATCCTATGTACAGCTGGCCGCTGTGGGCGATACTTCTGGTGGGATTTGTGGTACGTGATTTTGTGCAGTGGTGGACTCACAGACTGCTGCATCGGGTGAGTTGGCTATGGGAATTTCACAAGGTGCATCACAGCGTGGAGCAGATGGGATTTGCTGCGCATCTACGGTATCACTGGATGGAGACCATCGTGTATCGCACTATAGAGTATCTACCACTTGCGCTATTGGGTATAGGCTTGCATGACTTTTTTATCATCCACATATTTACATTGGCCGTAGGACATTTTAATCACAGCAATATCACTGTATCTCCTTATGTCAGCGGTGGTGTAATCGGAGGATTAGTGGGGCTATTAATTGCATGTAGTGTTGCTGATATAGCGATAGTACATTCGCCATCGCTGATAAAGCAGCTAGCTATCGTCACTAGTGCAGCGGGTATAGGATCACTCGTGCTCGGCCCTTGGATGCGCGTCTTATTTAATAGTCCAGAGATGCATCTTTATCATCATGCGCACGCGCTGCCAGAGTCGCATAGATATGGAGTCAATTTTGGTCTGACACTAGCGATCTGGGATTACATATGGGGTACGGCCCATCTTCCCGAGCAGAGTGGAAATGTGCGTCTAGGATTTGAAGGCCTAGAGGAATTTCCCACTACATTCACCCGTCAGATTACGCATGGATTTACTCCCCAGTCTGGTCCAGAGTGACATGAGTGCGAGGTAAGAAGCACAGACGCATTTTGACGAAAGTCAGCCCATCATCACGCCACTCGTCATAGTGGCGTCCACCATGTACTTGCATGGCACGGTTTCTGTACCTTTGGCGGTCATAGACCGAGCTATATGAAGGACTACTCATACGTATTTAACGCGCACCCGAGTTACATAGACCAGATGTATCAGAAGTATCAGCAAGATCCTGAAAATCTGGAAGATGGCTGGCGCAGTTTCTTTGAAGGATTTGACTTCGGTGCAAATGGCGCCGCACCTGGCAGCTCAGGGCCACTGGATACCAAGGAGGCAGGTGTACTGTGGATGATCAATGGTTTCCGTACGCGAGGCCATCTCCTATCTATTACCAATCCTATTCGTCAGCGTCGCGATCGACGCCCTACCCTAGATCTGAGGGACTATGGCCTCAGCGAAGCTGACATCGACACGCCCTTTGCTGTCAGTGCCGAGATAGGCTTATCCGACGGTACCTTGGGACAGATCATCGAGCGTCTGCGTCAAGTGTACTGCGGGCATATCGGCTATGAGTACGCGTACATCGCTGATCGGGAGCGACGTCACTGGCTCAAGTCTCGGATAGAAGCCACGGCCACAGCCAAAAACTACGGACTCAGCGATAAGCAGAAGCGTCGTATCCTCGAAAAGCTCAACGGCGCCGTGATATTTGAAAATTTTCTGAACAAGAAATATGTAGGGCAAAAGAGGTTTTCGCTCGAGGGTGGCGAATCAGCCATCGCAGCAGTGGACGCAATCATCAATACCGGTGCCGATGCTGGAGTGCAGGAGGTGGTCATAGGTATGGCTCATCGCGGTCGGCTCAATGTCCTGGTCAACATCATGGGCAAGACGTATGAGCAGATCTTCAATGAATTTGAAGGAGACGTGGTGCCCGATCTTAGCTTTGGTGATGGCGACGTGAAGTACCATCTGGGATATAGTAGTCAGGTGGAGGCCCTTTCGGGCAAAAGCGTCCATCTCAAGCTAGCGCCCAATCCATCACACTTAGAGTCTGTAGACTCTGTCGTAGAAGGATTTTCACGAGCTAAAGCGGACATACTCTACAAGAGCGAATACGATAAGATCCTACCCATCCTCATACACGGTGATGCCGCTGTAGTAGGTCAAGGAGTGGTCTACGAGACGGCTCAGATGAGCCAGCTAGATGGATATCATACAGGTGGTACGATTCACCTGGTGATCAATAATCAAGTGGGATTCACCACAGACTTTGATGATGCACGGAGTAGTACCTACTGCACTGCTGCAGCTCAGGCCATCTCCGCTCCCGTATTTCATGTCAATGGTGATGATCCCGAGGCAGTGGTATTTGCCGTGCAGCTAGCAACGGAGTATCGACAGAAGTTTCACGGCGATGTCTTTATAGATATGGTATGCTATCGCAGACATGGGCACAATGAAGGCGATGATCCCAAGTTCACTCAGCCAGAGATGTATGACGCTATCAAGGCGCATCCAGATCCGAGAAAAGTCTACGTGAATACCCTCATAGAGCGCGGTGAGATCGATGCTAAGCTAGCGCAGCAGCAAGAAGAAGAATTCTGGAATGTCCTCCAGCAGCGACTGGACATGGTCAAGGAGAAGCCGCTGCCCTACACCTACCAAGAGCCAGAAGAAGCCTGGCGCGCACTGAAGAAAAATGTGGGCGCAGAAGCTTTTAAGACATCTCCTAAGACCGGAATCACTAAGAAGACTCTGACTCACATACTAGACCATCTAGAGCAGATACCCGAGGACTTCAATGTACTCTCCAAGTTTCACAGAATCCTCAAGGGAAAGAAGAAACTCACTGATCAGAATCAACTAGACTGGGCCCTTGCTGAGCTCGCAGCCTATGGAAGCCTGCTCATGGAAGGCCATGATGTGCGTATGAGCGGACAGGATGTGAAGCGAGGCACATTTGCCCATAGGCATGTGATCTTGCAAGACACTCAGACAGATGCTGAGCTCAATCGCCTAGCAGGTCTGTCTCCTGATCAAGGAGCCTTCCGTATCTTCAATTCGCTGCTCTCGGAGTTTGCTGTGCTGGGGTTTGAATACGGCTATAGCCTCGCCAGCCCAGAGAATCTGGTGCTATGGGAGGCGCAGTTTGGTGATTTTTACAATGGTGCGCAGACCATCGTAGACCAGTACATCACCGCAGCCGAGAGCAAGTGGCAGCGTATGAGCGGACTAGTGATGCTGCTACCGCATGGCTACGAAGGTCAAGGACCAGAGCACAGTAGTGCCAGGCTAGAACGCTTCCTGCAGCAGTGCGCTGAGTATAATATGAGTGTGGTCAATATCACCACACCAGCCAATTTCTTCCATGCACTACGACGGCAGCTGGCGAGACCTTTCAGAAAGCCGCTGGTGGTCATGTCTCCTAAGAGTCTCCTCAGACATCCACTCTGCATCTCTAGTGTGAGTGACTTTATAGGAAGTAGTAAGTTTCAAGAGGTGCTCGCTCCCGCCAAGATCGACAAGAAAAAATGCCGCAAGCTGGTCTTCTGCTCAGGAAAAATCTACTATGATATCCTCGAAGCCAAAGAAAAGAAAAAGGCTCAAGATATAGAGCTGATCCGAGTGGAGCAGCTTTACCCATTCCCAGCGGATCAGGTAGAGGCAATCATAGCCAAGGCAGATAAGGCTCAGATCGTATGGGCACAAGAGGAACCCTCTAATATGGGTGCGGCCGATTATTTTTGGAAGCGGATGAAGGACCATAAGATAGAGATCATAGCACGCAAAGCGAGCGCATCTCCTGCCACCGGATTTAAGAAAGTCCACGAGGCCCAGCAGGAGGAGATTATCGCCAAGGTCTTGGCCTAGCGGAGTGCGCTAGGTCCGGGGCACCTAATGGGCTAATGGGCTAATGGGCTAAT
>JAHDBH010000044.1:0-4968 GCA_020630495.1 Saprospiraceae bacterium | reverse complement strand
CTAATGGGCTAATGGGCTAATGGGCTAATAATTTTCCGCTGCGCGGAATGGTAATGCTTCATGTGCTGCTATAGAAGGCACCTCTGAAAATCAAATGGCTCTATCCTGATAAATCAAGCGCTGAAAGCGCGACTTCCCGCCCCGAGACACAATTCTGGGGTCTGATAAACTTGAGAATAGATCGACGCACGGAGAAGCTCTTGACAAGACATATACCTCTGCGAAACCAATCAGAGACGAAGCGCAGAAAGGCTAAAGCCCCAACGGGGCGACATCCCATAGCCCAGGACACAGTCCTAGGTTTTACGTGGTTAAGACTAAATCGACGGGCCAAGAAGCTATTGACAAGACGTCTTCCTCCCGTCGAAAGCCAACGATAAGTCTACATCAACATGAACGAAAACCAAAAAGACCTACATAGAGCGAAACAGAACCGACGAACTCCTCTCACACACAATTCTCCACGTGGTAAGCTAATACCATGATGTGCCCTCAATCAATAAGCCTTGGCAAATAAAACTCTACGTGTAGATGGCTCTCCTGTATAGATACACTTGCCCGATTCTTGCTTGACATCTAATGGAATACATCGGATAGTGGCCTTGGTGAGTTCTTTAATTTTTTTCTCGGTAGCCACAGTACCGTCCCAGTGGGCTGATAGGAAACCGCCTTTGTCCGAAAGGACGCTCTGAAACTCCTCCCAACTATCAACCTCGGTGATGTGATCATCGCGATAAGCTCGCGTGCGCTGCAGCAGATTTTCCTGTATCTCTTCTAGCAGCTGCGGCACGTGCTCAAGGATCTGATCGAGAGGAATAGAGGTCTTTTCTTTGGTATCGCGTCTTGCGACTTCGATGACGCCATTCGCTAGATCTCGCTTACCTATGGCGAGACGCACGGGTACGCCTTTCATCTCGTATTCGGCAAATTTGAATCCAGGTCGCTTGGTGTCATCGCGATCGTACTTGACTGTGATGCCTTTGGCCGAAAGGCCCTTACGGATCCTCTCTGCTTGCTCATCTATCTCATCACCTGGCTTGGGAATGGGGACGATTACGACCTGTATCGGGGCTAACTTGGGCGGCAATACAAGACCCTCATCATCACTGTGTGTCATGACGAGCGCTCCTATGAGGCGTGTGGTAACACCCCAGCTGGTGGCCCATACGTGCTCTTCTTTATTTTCTTTATTGAGGAACTTGACGTCAAATGCCTTAGCAAAGTTTTGACCCAAGAAATGGCTCGTGCCCGCTTGAAGTGCCTTGCCATCTTGCATGAGTGCCTCAATGGTGTAGGTCTCTATGGCGCCAGCAAATTTCTCATTGTCCGTCTTGGCGCCCTTGATCACGGGCATAGCGATGAAGTCCTCACAGAATCTTGCGTAGACCTCATGCATGCGCTCTGCTTCCTCCTCTGCTTCCTGGCTTGTCGTATGGGCCGTGTGACCCTCTTGCCATAGAAACTCTGTGGTGCGCAAAAATGGGCGGGTACGCATCTCCCATCGGACGACATTGGCCCACTGATTGATCAGGAGCGGTAGATCGCGATAGGATTGGATCCAGTCCTTGTATGTATGCCAGATGATGGTCTCGGAGGTGGGTCGGACGATGAGCTCTTCTTCGAGCTTGGCGTCTGGATCTACCACGACACCACTGCCATGTGGATCATTCATGAGGCGGTGATGGGTGACCACGGCGCACTCCTTGGCAAATCCTTCAACGTGCTCTGCCTCGCGACTGAGAAAACTCTTGGGGATGAATAAGGGGAAGTAGGCATTGACATGACCAGTTTCCTTAAACATCAGGTCAAGCTGATCGCGCATTTTCTCCCAGATCGCATAGCCATAGGGCTTGATGACCATGCAGCCTCTCACGGCGCTATTGTCTGCGAGTCCAGCTTTCTTCACGATGTCTATATACCATCTGCTGTAATCCTCGTCACGAGGAGTAATTTGCTTTGCCATGTACCTAAATGTGGGAATCCGTCGTCTAAATCAACGAAAAGTGTTAATGAATCGCTAGTTTCCTGTGCTTTAATGCTTTATTAACTAGCTGACCGGAACAAAAGTACTAATTTGACCCTTGAAATAGCGAGTGTGCCATTACACGCTGAGTGTCTTAAAATCTTACCACTATGATGACTATGAAAAAACTCTTTCTCCTCTTCCTCTCCACAGGCTTCGTCCTGGGACTTCAGGCGCAGTTTGACGACTTGTACTACAATCCTGGAGATGATGTGTCTACCACAAGTTACGATGATGACTGGTCGGAAGATGACTACGTCTACGAGTCTGATGTCGAGCCCGCAGAAGTAGAGGATGATTATGACTTTGATGACTCTGAGTACACATTTGACGATTACGACTATGAGTATGAGTATGACTACGATTACAGCTACTCGAGCCGTATCCGACGCTTCAGAGCACCTATCTCTAATGTGGGCTACTTTGACCCATTTTTTACCGATAGCTACTACTATAATCCATACAACACGTACGCTGTACTACCAGGTAACAGCATCTATGTCACTGTCAATGCTTCTCCATGGAATCGCAACCGATGGAATCGCAATGGATTTGCTAACAACCGCTGGAGTCGATGGAATCGCTGGAATAGCTTTGGCTACTATAACAATGGTTGGAATCGTGGATGGAATGGCGTGAACAGAGGATGGAACAGCGGTGGCTGGAATGGCTTCAGCAACTTTGGCCCATCAGGATCATTCAGCAACTTCAGCCCAGTGAGCAATGGAGGCGCATACTGCCCACCTAGCTACTATGCCAGTAACCGCGGCGCAGGTGTACCTAATGTAACAAGAGCTAATAATAACTTCTCTTCTCAGCAGAACTATGGAGCACGTGGTTCTGGTCAGGCTAGCAGTACAGATCGTACGCGCACCAGCCCTCGTACCACAGCTTCTAATCGTGGAGGCAAGTCTGTAAGATCTGCAGGAAATTCTAGCAGAGCTAGCAGTACAGGTACTACCACTAGATCATCTAGTGCTACACCTACCAGGACACGCACGAGAAGTAGCGCGACTACACCATCTCGTACTCGCACAAGGTCATCAGCCTCTCAGAGCCGAGGGTCTAGCCGCTCGTCCTCTGCGACACGCAGCAGCTCTAGCAGATCATCTAGAAGCTACAGACCTAGCAGCAGCTCACGCAGTAGCTCAGGCGCGAGAAGTAGTTCACGCAGTGGCAGATCATCTGCCTCTCCGAGTAGATCTAGCTCACGCTCCAGCGGTATGAGAAGCAGTTCTAGCCGCAGCAGATCTTCTGCATCGCCTAGCCGAAGCAGCTCACGCAGTAGCAGCGCAAGAAGCTCGTCTTCTTCACGCTCAAGCTCTGGAGCTAGCAGATCTAGTGGCCGCAGAGGTGGCAAGTAAACCGCTGAATACGCAGACATATAGGCATCTCAGGTAAGATGAAGATGCAAGAATGATATCTTTAAAAGGTGGATGAGAACTTTCTTATCCACCTTTTTTTATTACAGTCACATAGCTTACTCTCATGAAACTATTACCCCTACTTTTTCTTAGCCTGATATCGCTTCCGGCACTGCGAGCCCAGATCGTGGCGGATGCCGTGCGCTACAGCAATACGACCAACATAGGTACTGCAAGACACTATGCCGTGGGTGGTGCCATGGCTGCACTTGGTGGAGACTTTGGCGTCATAAGCACAAATCCTGCTAGCCTAGGAATCTTCCGTAAGTCTGAGCTCACCCTGACTCCGGCTTATACTTTCCAAAAGACAGATGCAGCCTTCAGAAACGATAATAATGTTACTACTAGAAACAATGGTCAATTCATCCTCAGCAACGTGGGCATGGTTATTCACACAGCTCCGATCAGTCGCAGTATTCGCGCAGTGAATATCGCTCTTGGCTATAATCATATAGGAAGTTTTAATGATGATCTGGCCTTTAGTGGTCGGAGCTTTGGGAGTATAGCTGATCGCTGGATAGAGCGCGCAGACGGATTGCGACCTGATCAGCTCGATAATTTTGAGACAGGTCTGGCCTTTGACTTTGGAGCGATTTACGATCTGGACAATGACTTGCTCTATGATGCTGATGTATTTCCTCAGGATCAGGTCCAAAAAGATCAAGTCGTGGAACGCAGTGGTGGACTGAATGACTTCACCATAGCGCTAGGAATCAATCTCAAGGACAAACTCATGATAGGAGCTTCGCTCGGAGTACCTTTTGTCAACTACGAAGAAGAAAAGACTTACATAGAATCTGATGAGCAAGATGAAATTCCTATCTTCAACGAGTTGGTATTTGGCGAAAGCCTCCTCACCACGGGCATCGGTGTCAACCTCAAGCTCGGTCTCAACTATGTGATCACGCAGAGTTTGCGTGTAGGCGCCTATGTACACACGCCTACCAGGATGACGCTCACTGACCAGTTTAGCACATCACTGACCAACGACTTCACGGAACCAGGCAGAGATCGTGTGCGGATAGGAGGTGATAGTCCAGAAGCTCTCTTTGAATATCGCCTGAGCACTCCGTGGCGGATAGGTGGAGGGCTGGGCTACATCATCAATCGCAAGGGTTTTATCTCTGCAGATATAGAATATGTCGACTTTAGCAGCAATCGATTTGATCTCACATATGCAAGCGATAATCCTGATGACGCTATCTTTCAAGATGAGCTCAATGGTCGCATCAGCGATCAGCTCACAAGTGCTCTCAATATCCGCGTGGGTGGAGAGCTAGCTCTACAGAAATTCAGAGCAAGAGCTGGTGTCAGCTATCGCGGTCAGCCAGAGGAGAGTGCCGAGGCAGACATCATATCCTATCGCGCTGGACTGGGCTATCGTGGGGACAAGTATTTTCTTGATTTCGCCTATTCGCTCACAGATCGTGGTCTGAGTATCTATGAGCCCTATGAGGTAGTAGTTTCCGATCGTCAGATCGTGGAGGTGGAGCGGATAGATCATCTGATGATGCTCACGCT
>JAHDBH010000190.1 GCA_020630495.1 Saprospiraceae bacterium | reverse complement strand
CAACAAATACCGTCACCGTACTACGATCATTTCCTTGCTGTACCTGCAACATATAAGCACCACGCTGCTCTGGAGCAGCGATCTCATATCTTTCCGTCTCTGCGCCCTTCTCGAGATTGATGGTCTTGATCAATTGTCCTGTTACACTGTGCAGCGATACGACGATTTCACCCTGGTAATCATTGCTGAGCTCGTAGCGGATGACACCGACAGCAGGATTCTGTAGGAGACGGAAGCCATTGACTTCAGATAGATTTCTAGTAGCCACTCCGAGCGGACTTTCATAGCAGCCTTTGTCCACATTGCCTATGATGGCGGAGCTATCTATATCAACGGGGTGGGCGGCAGATTGTAAACCAGAATCGATCGCTGGACTTCCGAGTCCGAGCTGATAATCGCCTATGTCTTCATCCCTAAAAATCGGATCTGTAGTATTCACGTCACGATCTGCAATAAGAAACCGTGCTCCTGAATTATCGGAGAAAAGATTTCCCCCACCAGAGGTCGCATGAGGAATACCGAGCCTTACATTATAGGCGCTCCTAGATGTAGATACGATACAGTTGGTCATATGCAGAGACATCACATCGCCACCATAATTCCATTGTTGCAGTGCATTATTAAAGTTATGCGCATTATCTGATATGGTGCAATGTGTAAGGGACAGATTGCTAACACTAGTATCAGTTGCTCCACCACTAAATTGCATTAATGTATTGCCAACGTTGGTGGCAACGTTATCACTAAATAATGATGAACGGACTTCCATATCTCCACTGTGAAAGGTGAGAGCGCCACCAATATCTGTAGCCATATTCTTTTGAATCTTACATCTCGTGATGCTAAAACTTGACGAAAAGTCAGCTTGCTCCCATGAGGTAATAGCCCCACCAGAGAGCGCCGTGTTTTCCATAAGCGAGCTTGTGGTCAGGTTGATATGACCCGAAAATGAAGCACGTATAGCACCGCCTTGGTTCTGGGCATAATTCGAAATCATTCGTGAATTGACTATATCAATGCTCACGTCGTCACTTTCGCAGCTTATCGCGCCTCCATCCCAAGATTCATTAGACTCAAACAAACATGATAAAACTAAAGATCGAGCCTTACCAGAATATGACAGAGCACCTCCATAGCCTATTCGATTGGTTTCCCTATCACGATATGCTGATTTGTTATTAAGAAATGATGTATGCGATATAATTCCCGAAGAACCTGTAAGAGAAGCCACAGCGCCTCCCATAGACAACCCATTATTACCCCTAAATTCACACGAGTCTATCAAGTATTCTGAATCCCACATTGCAATAGCGCCCCCAATGGAGTCGGCATGGTTTTGAGAAAACGAGCAGCCGACCATATCAAAAGTGGCTCGCACACTATGGACTGCACCTCCATGGCGATGCGCTAGATTGTTTGCAATGATTAATCCTTCGAGGACTGATCCATGAGCGTCCTGCAAGAATATCGCAGCTCCATCATAGGCGCTGTTGAAAGCCACTGAGCAGTTGCGTATCTGTACTCGTGATTCACTGTATATAGCTCCACCTCGCGCATGTAAGGAAGAGGCTAAGTCATCAGCTGCACCACCCTCCAATGTAAAACCATCGATGACTAAATCGTCTAATCCTCTATCGATAAACAAGATGTGGTCGGCATTATCTAGTCTATTTGTAAGAAACTCTACTGTAGAATCATCATTCCGTATATCTCCATCAAGCAGAACAACATGCTCTGCAAAATCACGCACTTCTCTAATCGATTCAGTTCCATCAAATCCACCGTACAACTGATGCGCCGCCATTGGCTCAAACTGTATCGTGCTGTCCTTAGGACCAGGAATATATCGTCCCTCTGCCACCCAGATTTCTTGAGGTGTCGTGAGGGCTAGCGCGTTGTCAAGGTCGGTATATGCATCAGCCCATGAGCTGCCATCGTTGGAGCCTGTAGCATCTATATCTACGTACACTTGAGCTGGTAATAGTGCGGAACTTAGCAACAGTAAAAGCACGGTATAATATAGAGCAGTAGGGTAATAGTATCTCATAAGCCTAAATATACACTTATGAACAACCTATATTTCAACTACATCTAACCTAAAATAACGTAGGTAGGACAATCTGCTATAGTAAATCTCCTCTGACAGTAGGCTCATTAATTGAGACATAAGACAATGTCATATTTTCGGAGAATCTAATCTCGAGAAACATGGTGGCTCATCTGAAACTTGGCCGTACTTCTTCGACTTTCCCAGAATACAAAATAGCTTCATTCCTGTCAATCAAATAATGCTACAGCAGGGATCTCATAAGTACCAATTGCTCTAAGCTATAAGTCTCAGACGAGTCTAGAATATCTCTATCTAATCTACAACAAATACCGTCACCATACTACGATCATTTCCTTGCTGTACCTGCAACATATAAGCACCACGCTGCTCTGGAGCAGCGATCTCATATCTTTCCGTCTCTGCGCCCTTCTCGAGATTGATGGTCTTGATCAATTGTCCTGTTACACTGTGCAGCGATACGACGATTTCACCCTGGTAATCATTGCTGAGCTCGTAGCGGATGACACCGACAGCAGGATTCTGTAGGAGACGGAAGCCATTGACTTCAGATAGATTTCTAGTAGCCACTCCGAGCGGACTTTCATAGCAGCCTTT
>JAHDBH010000189.1 GCA_020630495.1 Saprospiraceae bacterium | reverse complement strand
AGAATGAATCGAGTGCCGAAAACACGTTGACGAATGGGTGTGTCTACTTAGCATTGTTGAGAATTATCGTTGTATTGGCCGCCTAGATTTTATTTGTTGCTCGGCTCTTGGGCAATGTGCTAATGTGCGAATTTGCGAATTTGCGAATCATTTCCGCTGCGCGGAAGTGTGATGATTTTTGGGCACGCACAGTTCACTGAGAGAGGCAAGAATCAAGTGCCGAAGGCACACCGTACTAAGGGGTCTATCTACGAGGCACAAGTAAAATCATTTGCACATAGTCACATTTGCACATTTGCACATTGTCTCGCACAGCGCCCGCACATCTGCACATCTGCAAATCGTCACATATGCACATTGGGCCGCGCAGCAGGCCCGCACCTAAGCCCCAGTGGGGCGCCACCTTGGTAGCGCGCCTGCGCGAAAAAAGAAAATCGACGGAAGGTGAATTAATCAAAGACAAAAATTATTTCCGTCGAAATCTATGGGATGTTTAAAGTATAGGATCATTTACACATATTCACATCTGTAAATCGTCACATATGCACATTGGGCCGCGCAGCAGGCCCGCACCTAAGCCCCAGAGGGGCGCCACCTTTGTAGCGCGTCAGCGCGAAGAAGGAAAATCGACGGAAGATGTATTAATCAGAGGCGATAGTTATTTCCGTCGAAATCGATGGGATGTTTAAATAAGAGGATCATTTACACATATTCACATCTGCAAATTGTCACATCACGGTGCTCCGGGCCGCGCATCCACATTCGCACATTCGCATTTCGCGCCTCGCCCATCACAGATTTGTGGCAATTGTCAAATATTGCGATTATATTTGGTTGGTGAAGAGAATTTATTCTCAACATTACATAACATTTGAATGACAATTCCTACCTCACCCATCGCGGTCAAGAAGATATGGCATCGAGATCAATGGCGTATTGCGTTGCAGTTTGCATATGATACAGAACTGATCGAGAAGATAAAGTCCATCGAGGGACGGCGATACTCTGGCAGTCGCAAATGTTGGCATATACCTTACACTCGCAGTGCTTTTGATGCATTGGAAGCACTGGGCATTCCTCTGGAAATCGAGACGACCACAAGTTCCCAAGATCTACACGACTCACAGCCTATCGGCGCAGCTGGGATATCCTCATCCCCTAAGCTTCCTACCGACATAGCGCCTCCTACGAGGCACGCATCTGATGCTCCTGCCGCAGAGGAAATGGCAGGCACAGATATATCGGATGCTGCGGCATCTGAGATCCATGTGAGATACAGCTCTGGTCAATTTGTGCTACACACGCCTTACAAGGCGGATGTAATCCGGCGCATCAAGTCTCTACAAGGTGTATGGTGGAATCATGGACAAAAGGCCTGGATTATCAAAGGGAGCGCGGTAAATCATAAGCGATTGCAGCAATGGTTCTCGTGCTGGGAGGATGATCAGTATGGTCGTATCAGGGACACCATCCTGCGCACCGCATCACCTCAGAGTCTTAGCCTCTATCCGCTGCCAGATACGCAAGATGAGATTGCCGTAGAGCTACGTGGCTATGAGATAAGCCTACGCGCTATCAAGCAAGTGCCTGGTCGACGATACGAGTCAGGATACAAGCGCTGGCGTATACCCAATCACGCAGAGTGCATCGCTCGACTCATCCAGTGCTATCTAGATCAAGGTGTGCAGGTGGACAATCGACTCACGGACACGTCTAAGCATCGTGTCCAGGCGACCACACCGCGACAGCGACAAGCCTATCTGCTGAGTAAGTACTCCGATGATCGACTGAGAGAACTAGCGGAGAGTATGAGCGATAGCATGATCAGTCTGGGATACAGCTGGTCTACGATCAAGAGTTACACAGCTGAGATAGTGAAATTTAGCAGCTGGCTTATCGCCAAAAAACGAGACGCAGCCACTCTCAGTGATGTACAAGCCTACCTGGCAGATCTGGCCAAAGGAGGTATCTCCGAAAGCCGTCATCAGCTCGTGGTCAGTGCGCTTAAGTATTACTACACTAGAGTCAACAATCGACCTGATGTGCTGCCCACAGAGATCGAGCGGCCGAGAAAATCTTTTCGTATACCGCGTATACTGAGCCAAAAGGAGGTGTCTAGACTGATCGATGCAGTAGACAATGTGAAGCACAAGACGGTGCTTTATACTCTCTATTCCTCTGGTCTGAGACTAGGGGAGCTGTTGGCACTGCGACTGGAGGATATCAAGTGGGATCGTGATCAGATATACGTGCGAAGTGGTAAAGGCCGAAAAGATAGGGTAGTGCCTCTTGCACACCATCTGAAAGCTGTACTTCACAGCTACTGCGCCAGATATAAGCCGTCTGACTATCTGCTAGAAGGAAGGAAGCCAGGGAGTCGCTATAGTGCTGGATCTGTGCAGAAAGTAGTAAAGAAAGCTGCACGAGCAGCGGGTATCACTCAGAAAGTGACACCCCACACGCTGCGACACTGCTATGCCACACATCTGCACGATGAGGGCATCAGCATCCGCTACGTGCAGGAACTGCTTGGACACAAAAACATAAAGACCACACTCATCTATACGCATGTCAGCACATCCACGCTGAGCAGTATCAAGAGTCCACTAGATCGCTTGAAGGGATGAAAAAGTGTAATGAGGATATAGAAAAGGTGTGGATATAAGTGAGTTA
>JAHDBH010000004.1 GCA_020630495.1 Saprospiraceae bacterium | reverse complement strand
GCGAGATGCTATTCACGCAGTGGCGAGTATTCTTAGCGGTGAATCTCTCTCCTGTGAAGACATGTCCCAGGTGGCCATCGCAATTAGCACATAGGATCTCTGTCCTGCGACCATCAGCATCTGTCTCCTTTCGCACAGCACCTTCAATCTCATCATCAAAACTCGGCCAGCCGCATCCACTGCTAAACTTGTCTTCGCTCTTATAAAGTGGAGCATCGCATCTACGGCAGACATAGTGACCCTGCTCATAGTGCTTATCATACTCTCCTGAGTAGGGACGCTCTGTACCCTTGTGAATGATGATGCGTTCTTCTTCTGGTGTGAGTGGGTTATACATTACACGGTAGCTTTAAGTCGGTGAGCATATTTCTGTCTGAGCTTGGCAATCTTAGGATTGATCACGGCTCGGCAGTATCCGGCTAGAGAATTCTGGTTGTAATAGTCTTGATGATAAGGCTCCGCCACATAAAAAGTAGGAAGCTCTGATAGCTCAGTGACGATAGGATCGCTGTATAGCTTAGAGGCTGTGCCCTCTATGGACTTTTGGGCGACAGCCCTCTGCTCATCATTGTGATAAAAAATCACTGATCTATACTGCGTGCCACGATCCGCTCCCTGACGATTGAGCGTGGTAGGATCATGCGTAGTCCAGAACACTTCGAGGAGCTCGCTAAATGAAATACGCTCTGGATCATAGTGAATCTGTATGACCTCGGCATGACCGCTCTCGCCTGTACAGATATCTCGATACGTTGGATTTTCCAAATGCCCTCCTGCATATCCGCTGACGACCTTATGTACGCCATCGAGACGCTGAAAGACTGCCTCAGTACACCAAAAACACCCTCCACCGATGGTGGCTACTTGTAACTTCTCTGACATACTGAAAAAACAGTATGCAACATGGGAAGTTCAAAGTGGACAGACGGCTGAAGCCAATAGATATGCATCATGCACCATGAGTACCAAGCGCTGATATCACGACTAGTAGTATAGAAAGCATTTTATGCCATCATTCGTGAGGTCATCGCATACTATTGCCATGCGGCACGTGCCTACGATCAACTAAGAAGACGTAAATGAAATGGCCCTACTCCTCCTCGTCGGAGGATACGATCGGCGCTGGAGCTGGTGTAGCAGCTGACTTGTTGCGGCCACCTCTACGCGTACGCTTGCGCTTAGATGATGACTTAGTTCCTTTGACGTTTTTGTACGTCGTGTTGAAGTCAACAAATTCTATCATGGCCATCTCGGCAGCATCACCCTGGCGAGCGCCCGTCTTGATGATACGGAGATATCCACCTGGTCTGTCACCGATGGCTGTAGATACGGTGCTAAAGAGTTCTGTGATGATTTCTTTGTCTTGCAGGTAACTGAAGACTACACGGCGGTTGTGAGTAGAATCCACTTTACAGCGCGTAATCAGGGGCTCAGCATAGCTACGCAGAGCTTTCGCCTTAGCTAGTGTAGTGTTGATGCGTTTGTGACGGATGAGGGCGCATGCCATATTCATCATCAGGGCTCTTCTGTGTCCCTTCTTTCTGCTAAGGTGGTTAAATTTCTTACCGTGTCTCATGACGATGTTTGTTTTCTTCGCAACACCACCGAGCGCTGGGCATCAGTGGTAATTTGCAGTGTTGGATATAATAGAAGCGTAGTGTGCTTACTCTTGATCTAGTTTATACTTGCTGAGATCCATACCGAATGTCAGGCCCTTATTCTGCAGTAGTTCCTCGATCTCTACGAGAGACTTCTTACCAAAGTTTCTAAATTTCAACAGCTCATGAGTATCAAATCTGACTAATTCGCCTAGGCTATTAATCTTTGCAGCTTTGAGGCAGTTGTAGGCTCTTACTGATAGATCGAGATCTTCGAGAGATGTCTTGAGAAGCTTTCTCATGTGCAGGATGTGCTCATCCACCACGTCTTCTTCCCTATTAGCAGCATCCTCAAAGGATATATTTTCGTCTGTAATCAGCATCAGGTGCTGGATCAAAATCTTAGAAGCTTCCTTGATGGCCTCTTCTGGATGGATGGTTCCGTCCGTCTTGACATCAATCTGGAGCATCTCGTAGTCTGTACGCTGACCTACACGAGTATTGGTCACTGTATAAGCAACATTCTTGATCGGCGTGTAGATAGCATCTACGGGTATGACACCAATAGGCGCGTCCTTGCTGAGAGTTTCGCTAGCTGGCACATATCCACGGCCTTTCGTCACAGTAAGTTCCATCTCAAGGGTTACCTCAGGATCCATAGTACAGAGGAGATGATCAGGATTGAGCACTGTAAAGACGTTGGTAAAGCTTTCGATATCACCAGCAGTAAAATGCTCTTTACCAGTGATCGTCAAGTATACTTTATCTTCTTCGCCCTCATAGTCTTCTAGCTGAGGCTTAATGCGCACTTGCTTAAGATTGAGGATGATGTCTACTACATCTTCTACAACGCCCTTGATGGTAGAGAACTCATGCTCTACACCTGCAATACGCACAGCGCTGATAGCGTAGCCATCAAGCGAGCTGAGAAGTACACGGCGCAGGCTGTTCCCGATGGTCTGGCCAAATCCAGGCTCCAAAGGCTTAAACTCAAAAGTCCCCTCGAAATCGGTGGACTTTTGCATGAGTATCTTATTCGGCTGTTGAAATTTGAGGATTGTGCTCATCTATGTAGATACTAATTTATCTTAGGAAAAAAGGAAACACAGACCAACGAGTCTGTGTAAAGAAATTACTTCGAGTAAAGCTCGACGATCAACTGCTCGTTGATATTTTCTGGAATCTGCTCGCGCTCAGGATACTCGAGAAACTTACCTTCTCTCGTATCGCTGCTCCACTCGATCCATGGAAACTTACGTACATCACCTTTATTCTCTATGCTTTCACGGATCACATTGAGATTCTGTGACTTGCCACGGATACCTACGATATCACCTGGCTGCACGTGACAAGATGGAATGTTAGTTACCACGCCATTGAGCGTAATGTGCTTGTGATTTACGAGCTGACGTGCAGCACTACGCGTAGGCGCAAGACCCATGCGATAGACTACGTTGTCAAGGCGCGCCTCTAAAAACTGTAGAAGAACTACACCTGTCACACCACTCTTGCGGCTAGCGCTTTCGAAAAGGTTGCGAAACTGACGCTCCAGTACACCATAGGTATACTTAGCTTTTTGCTTTTCCATAAGCTGTAGTGCGTAGTCAGACTTCTGACGACGACGACGGTTATTACCGTGCTGTCCTGGAGGGTATTTTTTCTTCTCGAATGCTTTATCAAATCCGAAGATTGCCTCTTTAAAGGCTCTTGCTTTCTTCGTCTTGGGTCCTGTATATCTGGCCATGTCGGTGTATTCTCTTGGTTAGACTCTTCTCTTCTTAGGTGGTCGGCAGCCATTGTGCGGTACGGGGGTGACATCATTGATGCGACTCACACGGATTCCAGCGCCATCGATTGCACGTATAGCGCTTTCACGTCCACTCCCTGGTCCCTTGACAAATACTTCTACCGTCCTCAGACCTGCCTCGTATGCTACCTGCGCAGCATCCTGAGCGGCCACCTGTGCAGCATAGGGAGTATTCTTCTTAGAACCTCTAAATCCCGCTTTACCAGCGCTAGACCAGGAGATGACCTTACCACTTTTGTTGCATAGTGATACTATGACATTGTTAAACGTAGCCTGGATATGAGCCTGTCCTTCTGGATCGACTTTGACTTTACGTTTTACTTTTCTTCCTTTTGCCATGATCTGGACGGATTATTTAGTTACTTTCTTCTTGTTTGCGACTGTCTTCTTGCGACCCTTACGAGTACGCGCGTTTGTCTTAGTGCTCTGTCCACGTACGGGTAAGCCTTTACGGTGTCTCAGTCCACGGTAACATTTGATGTCCATCAATCTCTTGATATTCATCTGTACTTCGGATCTCAGAGCTCCCTCGACCTTGTACTCGTTCTGTAGGAGTATGGTGATGTCTTTGATATTGTCATCGCTCCAGTCCTGGACCTTCTTTGTATATTCGATGTCGCATCGATCAAGGATCTCCTGCGCTCTTGCCCTACCTATACCGTAGATATAGGTCAGTCCTATGGAGCCTTTCTTGTTTTTCGGTAAGTCTATACCTGCTATTCTAGCCATAAGTCAGTCGGTTATCCTTGTCTCTGCTTGAATCGTGGATTCTTCTTGTTAATGACGTAAAGGCGCCCTTTACGACGGATGATCTTGCAGTCAGCAGATCTCTTCTTGATTGATGCTCTTACTTTCATCTTTTCAGTTATTTGTACCTATAGGTGATCCTACCCCTTGTAAGATCATACGGCGACATCTCGACCGCAACTTTATCACCGGGAAGTATGCGTATATAGTGCATTCTCATCTTCCCTGAGATAGTGGCTACGATCTCATGATCATTCTCAAGCCTGACACGGAACATAGCATTGGAAAGAGCCTCTGTAATGATGCCGTCTTGCTTGATTAGATCCTGTTTCGCCATAGGTTTTTGAAATTGGAGTGCAAATATCTACTTTTTTCTCGAGATATATTGCAGATTGTCGTTTCTTTTTACTTCTCTGTCTATTCTGTCGTGGTCGCTCAGCACATCTGCTTGATCTGGCTTGATGATCACGTCATGTTCGTAGTGAGCGCTTGCCTTGCCATCTTTGGTCACGATACCCCATCCATCACGCAATTGCTTGATCTTTCTGGTACCGAGATTGACCATAGGCTCTATGGCTATCGCCATATCTTCCTTGAGTCGTTGGCCGCTTCCGCGTCTGCCGTAGTTGGGAACGTCAGGTTTCTCATGGAGGTTCCTACCTAGTCCGTGTCCTACTAGCTCTCTTACTACACCATAGCCGTGAACTTTCTCAGCGTGATGCTGCACTGCATAGCCTATGTCTCCGATCCTATTGCCTACTATCGCTTGCTCTACTGCTAGATCGAGACACTCACGCGTGACTTCTAGAAGCTTCTTGACCTCGTCTGTGAGAGGTGCGATGGCAAATGTGAATGCAACGTCCCCGTAGAAGCCGTCTTTGAGAATCCCACAATCAATGCTGATGACGTCACCTTCTTGGAGTTCGTATCCATTGGGGATACCGTGTACTACGCACTCATTGATGGATATGCACAAGCTGCCAGGGAATCCTCTATAACCTAGAAACCCTGGTACTGCTCCATGATCTCTGATGTATTCTTCTCCTGTCTTATCTATTTCTCCACCATCAAGACCTGGTCTCAGTATACCAGCGAGATAAGCCAAGGTATCACTAGCGAGCAAACTCGCTGTGCGCATCAGCTCAATCTCGGATGCCGTCTTGATTTCTATAGAGGCCATTGCTAGCCTAGAGCGTATTACCTACCTGCATGCCTGTACGACTCATCATCTTTCCAGATTTGATGAGACCGTCATACTTTCTCATGATAAGGTAGCTATTGATCTGCTGCATGGTATCTAGTGCTACCCCTACAAGGATGAGCAAAGAGGTACCACCAAAGAAAAGAGCGAAAGCTTGGTTGACTCCAAAGAACACCGCCACTGCTGGCAAGATGGTAATCAATCCAAGAAAGATAGATCCTGGAAGAGTAACTCTAGATGTTATCGTGTCTATGAAGTCCGCCGTGCTCTTACCTGGTTTGATGCCGGGTATGAAGGCATTTTGCCGCTTGAGGAATTCTGCATGCTGCTTAGGATTCACCGTCAGGGCAGTGTAGAAGAAAGTGAACACTACTACTAGGAAGAATGCGATGATACTACTTGGAAGAGAAAATGGATCGCTGAGAGCTCTTACAAATCCGCTGCTACTTGCTGCGTCAGCCCCTGAAAACTGTGCAATCTGGGCTGGCAAGAACATGAGTGCTTGCGCAAAAATGATAGGCATTACACCAGCCGCATTAACTTTTACCGGAAGGTAATCCCTCACATTGCTTGCTGGCATCTGACTGGAGCCTCGTCCTACCATACGCTTAGCGTACTGGAGAGGTATACGTCTTACGGCTTGGATGATCAAGACCGATGCCATGATAATCGCAAAGAAGACCAGCAGCTCAATGACAAAAACTAAAAGAGCTCCTGACTGCTGCTGAAGTTCTGCAAAGAAGGCTCCTGGGAGTGCTGCTATGATACCGATCATGATGAGAAGCGAAATACCATTTCCTACTCCTCTATCGGTGATACGCTCACCGAGCCACATAGCGAAGATCGTTCCTGTGGAGAGTATTACTATATTGGCACCAAAGAAGATTGACTCAGAGAGATTAGGGTCAATGGCTCCAGCGGATTTAATAAATGTGAGGTACGCGCTCCCTTGCACCACTGTAACTGCGATGGTAAGGGCTCTTGTAATCTGTGTAAGCTTCTTACGACCGCTTTCACCTTCTTTCTGCTGCAGTCGCTGAAAGTATGGAACACCAAATCCGAGCAACTGAATGATGATCGATGCGGTGATGTAAGGCATGATACCGAGAGCTAAAACAGATGCTCTGGAAAATGCTCCACCTGTAAAGGCATTGAGCAAACCAAAGATATCGGCTGTATTACCACCACCAGCAGCTGCCTCAAGGGCGGATTTGTCGACGCCTGGCAGGAGCACGTGTGCACCAAACCTAAAGACGGCAATCATGATAATGGTGAAGATGAGACGCTTACGCAGCTCTTCTATCTTCCAGATATTCTGTAGGGTCGTAATAAATTTTTTCATGCTCTCTTATACGAGATTTAGACTTCCGCCAGCTTTGTCAAAAGCTTCTTTAGCAGATGCCGAGCAAGCGTGAGCGCTCACAGTTACACCAGACTTTAACTCTCCACCGCCAAGAATTTTGACTAGGTCTGTCTTCTTGATGTAGTTCTTGGATCTCAAGAAGTCGAGATCGATGGTAGTCTGGTTATGTTTTTCAGCTATCTCCGATATACGTGTCAGGTTGAATGGAACGTAGGTCGTCTTATTGAGTGAGTTAAATCCTCTCTTTGGAAGACGCATCTGAAGCGGCATCTGGCCACCTTCAAAATGTCTTTTGGATTTGTATCCAGATCGAGACTTCGCACCCTTGTGACCGCGTGTAGAGGTACGACCTTTACCAGATCCTATACCTCGGCCAATTCTCTTTTCGCTCTTTACGGCACCTGATGCCGGCTTTAGATTTTGCAGTTCCATCTGACTATATCTTTGATCTCAGGATTACAGCGTCTCCACTGTAATGAGATGATTTACTTTGTTGATCATTCCTTGTATCTGAGGAGTCACGTCGTGCTCAGCTGAGCTGTGTAACTTTCTCAAGCCTAGAGCCTTGACGGTCTCTTTTTGCTTTTTGGAGCGATCGATGACGCTCTTGGTCAATGTGATTTTGATCTTTGCCATGGCTATAAGACTTGTAGATTACTATCCTTCGTATAACTCATCTAGAGATAGACCTCTCTGACGAGCAATTTCTTTTGCGCTTCTCATTTTCTGCAGTGCATCGAGCGTGGCTTTGATGACATTGTGTGGATTACTAGAGCCCATAGACTTTGCGAGTACATTCTGTACACCTGCACTTTCCAGAACTGCCCTCATGGCACCACCAGCGATCACACCCGTACCATCAGAGGCTGGGCGGAGGAGGACTTTGCCTGCTCCATATTTACCTTTCTGAGCGTGAGGTATGGTTCCTTTGATGAGAGGTACCTTGACGAGATTTTTCTTGGCGTCGTCAACGGCTTTCTTAATGGACTCGGATACATCACGCGCTTTTCCAAGACCGTGCCCTACTCGTCCTTTACCATCGCCAACTACCATGACAGCGCTAAAACTGAATGTTCTACCACCTTTAGTCACTTTCGCAACGCGATTGAGGCTTACGAGCTTTTCTTCAAACTCTGAATCGGTTGCTTTTACTCTATCTTTTTTATCTCGTGCCATGCTATAATGCTTGTGCTTCTAATTTCTTATTAAAACTTAAGGCCGCCTTCTCTGGCACCTTCTGCGAGTGCTTTCACACGTCCGTGGTATATGTAACCGGAGCGATCAAAAACAATCTTCTCATAGGTATCACCTCCTATCTTGCTCGCTATAAGTTTACCTACTTCTTTGGCTTGGTCTACCTTAGTCTTACCCTTAGTATCACCTATCTCATTGCTGCTTGCTGCAGCGAGTGTAGTACCATTGTAATCATCGATAATCTGTGCGTAGATCGCCTTATTACTTCGGTATACCGAGAGTCTAGGAGAAATAGGCGTCCCTTTGACAGTCTTCCTAATTCTCTTCTTGATTCGAGCTCTTTTCTGCGCTTTGGTGAGATTCATAATTCTATTGTTATACTGCGGTCTTACCTGCTTTTCTTCTGATGACTTCACCCTTATAAAGGATACCTTTTCCTTTGTATGGCTCGGGTTTGCGATATGCTCTGATCTTAGCGGCTACCTGGCCGATGAGCTGCTTGTCTATACCTTCTAGTTTTACGAGTGGAGGCTTACCCTTTTCCATCTCGGTGCTCAGCGTCAATTCATTGGGCACATAGAACATGATGGGGTGAGAGTATCCCACAGAAAGCTCTAGGAGATTTCCTGTATTGTTAGCTCTGAAACCTACACCGACCAGCTCAAGTTCTTTCACGTATCCTTCAGACACTCCAGTGACCATATTATTGATCAGAGAGCGATAAAGACCGTGCATGGCTTTATGCCTTTTCTGATTAGTAGGTCTTTCTACTGTGACGACACCATCTTCAATTTTGACCGAAAGGTCTGAATCTATCTGCTGATGCAGTTCACCTTTAGGTCCTTTGACGGTGACAAGATTGTCACTAGCTACAGACACCTCTACCTTTTCTGGTAGTTCTATGATTGCGTTTCCTATTCTTGACATGATATCTTGCTCTTAGTAGATGAAACAAAGTACTTCTCCACCCACGTTTTCTCTTTTTGCTTGCTTGCCAGTCATCACACCTTTGGAGGTAGACATGATACAGGTACCCAGACCATTGATGACACTTGGAATGGTATCTACGGGGCTATACTGACGTAGGCCAGGCTTGGAGATACGTTCCATTTTACGGATGACGGGAAGCGCTGTTCTAGGGTCGTACTTGAGAGCGATCTTAATGATGCCACCTTTGCCAGCGTCTTTATCAATCTTGTAGCGATAGATATATCCTTGCTTATAAAGTATCTCCGTCAGACGGGCTTTCATCTTGGATAGCGGAATATCCACTATTCTGTGACGCGCCATCTGGGCGTTTCTTATCCTGGTAAGATAATCTGCTACTGGGTCTGTTACTGCCATTTTCTCTGAGATCTATATTCTTGTAATTACCAACTGGCTTTTGTGACACCAGGTATTTTTCCTTCGAGGGCCATTTTGCGAAAAGCCACACGACAGATTCCAAATTTTCTCATGTACCCTTTTGGGCGACCAGTGAGCTGGCATCTGTTTTTGAGGCGGATGGGATTAGAATTTCGAGGTAGCTTATCTAGCTCTTCCCAATTTCCATCTTTCTTGAGCTGTTCACGCAATTCTGCGTAGCGAGCTACGAGCTTTTCTCTTTTCTTCTGGCGTGCTATGACTGACTTCTTTGCCATATTATTTATTCTGATTTTTGAAAGGTAGACCTAGGTGCTTAAGAAGGCTGAGTGCCTCTGCATCTGTCTGTGCACTTGTCACAAATGTGATGTCCATACCGGTGATCTGATTGATCTTGTCTAGATTGAGCTCTGGGAAGATGATTTGCTCAGTGATACCGAGTGTGTAATTACCTCGACCATCAAAGCTCTTATCGTTAATCCCACGGAAATCACGCACTCGAGGTAGTGATATGGTCACTAGTCGATCCAGAAACTCGTACATGCGGTGTGCACGCAGGGTACATCTAGCGCCTATGACCATGCCCTCACGCAGTTTAAAGTTGGACACTGACTTGCGTGCAGCGACTGGCACAGCCTTCTGTCCAGTGATCATGGTCATCTCAGTAAGAGCATGCTCTACCAGCTTTTTGTCCTGGCTTGCCTGTCCAACACCTTGGTTGAGACAGATCTTTTGCAGGACTGGTACTTGCATGATGGAGCTATACTTGAACTCTTCCTGCAATGCTGGAATGATCTCGTTATAGTATTTTTCTCGTAGTCTAGGTACGTAAGACATTAGCCTATAGTGTTTCCTGATTTCTTTGAATATCTGACAATCTTGCCATCCTCTACCCTTCTACCTACTCTAGTAGGATCTCCAGACTTAGGATCTAGCAGCATCACGTTACTGATATGGATAGGGGCCTCCACTTCTTGGATTCCGCCTGGGTCATTGTTAGTAGGTTTCTGGTGCTTCTTCACGATGTTGACACCCTCTACTACTACACGATCCTTATCTCGCACGATGTCTTTGACCTCACCCGACTTGCCTTTACTTGCCCCGCGGATGACGACGACTTGATCGCCTTTTTTGATCTTAAATTTCTTATTTGCTGTATTCTTGCTCATGTCGCTCGATTATAGTACTTCTGGAGCTAGTGATACGATTCTCATAAAATCTTTGTCTCGTAGCTCACGTGCTACTGGTCCAAAGATTCGAGTACCTCTAGGCTCATCCGTGGGCGTGAGGAGGACCGCAGCATTATCATCAAATCTGATGTAGCTACCATCTTTTCTTCTTATCTCTTTCTTGGTGCGGACGACTACAGCACGTGACACGGTACCTTTCTTGATACCACCTGCGGAGGCTGACTTTACCGTAACTATGATAATGTCGCCTACACCAGCGTATCTACGCTTGGATCCTCCAAGCACACGTATGCAAGCCACTTCCTTGGCTCCGCTATTGTCTGCTACTCTGAGTCTTGATTCTTGCTGTATCATCTTATTGCTGTGACTAGTGTCATTAAAATTATTTGGCTTTCTCGATGATCTCGAGAAGTCGCCATCGCTTATTCTTGCTTATAGGACGCGTCTCGGCGATCTTCACTAGATCACCGATATTGCACTCGTTGTTCTCATCATGAGCGGTAAACTTCTTGCTCTTCTTGAAGTACTTACCGTAGATAGGGTGCTTCAATTTTCGCTCCACCACCACAGTGATGGTCTTGTTCATCTTGTCGCTGCTCACGACACCGACTCGAGACTTTCGTTGATTTCTCTCGCTCATGATTATTTTCTTCTTGCTCGTTTTTTACTTCTGCCTGCCAGTTCTTCTGCTGACATAGCTTCTATCTGTCGTCGACGTTGCTCCGTGCGCAGTCGTGCTACATCTCTCCTTATATCTCTGAGAGAGAGTGGATTATCCAAGCCCTTGACCGCATGGTCAAACTTGAGCTTGTTATAAGCATTGACTGTCTGCTCGATCTCATTATTGAGTTCATCTTCAGAAAAGCCTTTTAGCTCTATAAATTTCTTCGTTGCCATAATCTTCTGTATGTCTTAAGACTGATAGTCTCTTCTTACTGTTGTCTTTGTCTTCACTGGCAACTTCTGGGCTGCTAGTCTGAGGGCTTCTCTTGCAATCTCTTCTGGTACGCCGTCTATCTCAAATAGGATACGACCAGGCTTTACTACTGCCACATAATGGCTGAGAGCACCCTTACCCTTACCCATCCTTACCTCTTGCGGCTTAGCTGTAATCGGCTTATCTGGAAATATCCGGATCCATACTTTACCCTCTCTCTTCATGAATCTAGTGAGGGCAACCCTCGCTGATTCGATCTGGCGATTGGTGATAAAGCCAGAGTCCATAGTCTTAAGGGCAAATGACCCAAAAGAAATCTCGCTTCCACGATGGGCTATTCCTTTGATGCGGCCCTTCTGCTGCTTGCGATATTTCGTCCGTTTTGGCTGTAGCATGATTGCTTTATTTTCTAGTTGGCTTCCGCCAAAAGTGGCGCAAAGTTAATATGAATCTTCGATTTAGATTTATCTCTTATTTCTCTGTGGTCGACGGCGTCCTCCCTTCTTGTCTGCACCAGCATTAGGTGATAGATCTCTCTTGCCTAGTACTTCTCCTTTGCAGATCCACACCTTCACTCCGATTTTCCCATATACGGTCTGAGCTTCTTTGAGCGCGTAGTCTACGTCTGCGCGGAAAGTATGTAGAGGTACGCGACCGTCTTTATACTCTTCTCTTCTTGCCATCTCTGCTCCATTGAGCCTTCCAGCGATTCTGATTTTGATACCTTCGGCACCAGCTCTCATAGTTGATTGCACGGCCATCTTGGACGCTCTTCTATAGTTGATACGAGCTTCGATCTGCTTAGCGATTGACTCGGCAACTATGGCAGCGTCAAGCTCTGGCTTTCTTATCTCGATGATATTGATCTGGACTTCTTTGGTCGTCAGACGCTTGAGCTCTTCTCTGATTGCATCTACCTCTTGTCCTCCTCTACCGATGACGATACCTGGGCGACTGGTATGGATGGTCACAGTGATTCGCTTCAGCGTACGCTCTATGACGATTCTTGAGATTCCACCTTTGGTGATTCTAGCACTGAGGTATTTACGGATTTTTTCGTCTTCTACTACATTAGCAGCATATGCCTTGCCAGCGTACCAGTTAGAGTCCCATCCTTTGATGATACCGAGTCTATTACCTATTGGATTTGTCTTCTGTCCCATGTTATTCTTCTTCGCTTGATGAGTTGGAGTCTGATCTCAGTGGAATCTTGTTCTCTACGACCAGTGTGACGTGGTTAGTCCTTTTACGGATACGATGTGCTCGACCGTGAGGAGCTGGTCTGAATCTCTTGAGCATAGTTCCCTCATCGACCATGGCTGTCTTGATGAAGAGTCCGTGCTCATCAGCGGATGCAGATTCCTGGTTGGTGTACTCCCAGTTAGCTACAGCAGAGAGCAAGAGCTTCTCCAGCCAGCGTGAGCCTTCTTTGGTATTGAATCTAAGCACATTGAGGGCTTCGCTGACCTCTTTGCCCCTGATCAAATCAGCCACCATCCGCATCTTACGCGCGGACATCGGACAATTTTTCAGTTTTGCTACAGCTTCCATTTGTAATTCTTTTTAGTCTCTGCTTGTCTTATTTACGGTTACCGGAGTGACCTCTAAATGTCCGAGTAGGAGCAAATTCTCCTAACTTGTGACCTACCATATTTTCTGTGACGAATACTGGTATAAATGATTTTCCATTGTGCACAGCTATCGTCAGTCCTACCATGTCTGGAATGATCATCGATGATCGAGACCAAGTCTTAATGACGCTTTTCTTCTGAGAACTCTGAGCTTTCTCTACTTTATTGAGTAGTTTATGAAAGACGTATGGTCCTTTTTTTACGGATCTTGCCATGATATCTTACTTAGCGTTTTTTATTCTTTCTTCTCGTGATGATCATGCTATTACTAGCTTTTTTCTTGGCACGCGTTTTCTGACCCTTGGCCATGACACTCGTGCGTGATCTTGGGTGTCCACCTGAGGCTTTACCCTCACCACCACCCATCGGGTGATCTACTGGGTTCATCGCCACACCACGTACACGGGGTCTGCGACCTTTCCATCTATTTCTACCTGCTTTACCCATGACCTCTAGGCCGTGGTCAGCATTACCTGTGCTACCTATGGTGGCTTTGCACGTGAGGAGTATTCGGCGCACTTCGCCTGATGGCATTTTTACTGTGGCAAACTTGCCTTCGCGGCTCATCAGTACGCCGTAAGTGCCAGCCGATCTTGCTATCGCAGCACCTTTGCCTGGTGACATCTCGATCGCGTGGATGGGTGTTCCCAGAGGAATCTCTGAGAGATAGAGACTATTACCACGATCCGGTGAGGCACCTGATCCGCTCTGGACTGTGTCACCTACTGCTAGACCATTAGGTGCTATGATGTAGCGCTTCTCACCGTCTGTATATTCTACGAGAGCGATATGTGCTGAGCGATTGGGATCATACTCTATGGTCAGCACTGATGCTGCCATACCCTCTTTATCGCGCTTAAAGTCTATGACTCTATAACGTCTCTTGTGACCACCACCTATGTTGCGGACAGTCATACGTCCTTTGGCATTACGACCACCTGAGTTCTTGATACCTCGAGTGAGGCTCTTCTCTGGTTTGCTCGCCGTGATAGCGCTGTGGGTATTGCTCAGTCTATGACGTGTACCCGGACTTACTGGTTTGTGCTTTTTTACAGGCATTTGCTTGTATTTTCTATTCTCTGAGGACTTCTACTTAGATGTCGCTGAAAAAATCAATTTCTTCTCCTTCGGCGAGTCTGATGATTGCCTTCTTATATGATGATACTCTTCCTTTTACAAGACCAGAGCGAGTATTTCTCGACTTAGCTTTAGCAGGCATCACCATCGTGCGCACACTTGCCACCTCGACGCTAAACATCTCTTTGATAGCTTCTTTAATTTCTACCTTATTAGCTCTTCTATCTACGATGAAGCTATACTGATTCAGATTTTCTGACAGTGACTCTGCTTTCTCAGAGATAATAGGCTTTATGAGTACGTTCTTTTTCATATCCCTCTAGGTTAAAACTGCTCATGCATTTTAGCGACAGCGCTCTCAGAGATGAGTATGTGCCAGCTATTCATGATGTGATAGGTATTGAGATCTGAGTACTTCACTACATCGGACTTATTCACATTTCTACTAGAGAGATGTAGAGTCTTGTCGTAATCCGCTGTCACCAGTAGAGCTGGACGGCCCATGGTGTCAAAGTTTCTGAGGATCTGGATAAACTCACTCGTCTTTGGTGCGTCGAATGTGAAGTCTTCTACGACTTTTACGGATCCGGCAGATGCCTTGGCACTCAGAGCACTTCTACGAGCGAGTTGCTTGGTTTTTTTATTGAGTTTGAAACCGTAGTCGCGAACTCTAGGACCGAATATACGTCCACCCTTGCGGAATAGAGGATTCTTGATGCTACCAGCACGAGCTGTACCTGTGCCTTTTTGCTTCTTGATCTTCTTAGTAGATCCAGTGATCTCACCACGCTCCTTTGCCTTGTGATTTCCCTGACGCTGATTAGCCAGATACTGCTTCACAGCGAGATATACGGCATGCTCATTTGGCTCTTGACCAAAGATGTCATCCGACAGCTCTACAGACTTGCCGGTGGCTTCACCATTGATATTATGCACTTCGAGTTTCATGTCTCTTATTTTTCTATGTACACGATACCGCCTTTGTGGCCAGGTACCGCACCTTTTATCAACACTAGGTCCTTCTCAGGCATCATCTTGACGACTTCGAGGTTTTTCAACTTGACTCGCTCTCCACCAGTACGTCCACCCATGCGCATGCCCTTAAAGACTCTGGCAGGGTAAGATGCCGCACCTATAGATCCAGGAGCTCTCATACGATTGTGCTGACCATGCGTAGCATCTCCTACACCGTGGAAGCCATGACGCTTGACCACACCTTGGAAACCTTTACCCTTACTGGTGCCAGCGATATTTACCATCTCGCCTTCTACGAGTACTTCATCCATGGAGACTAGGTCTCCTACGGATTTCTCCAAGCTGTAATCCCTAAACTCTGCAAGATGCCTCTTGGGAGCAGTCTTAGCTTTGTCAAAGTGACCCTGGAGGGCCTTACTTGTATTCTTCACTTTAGCCTCACCGAAGCCAAGCTGCACGGCACTGTAGCCGTCGCTATCTTCTGATTTGACTTGTACAACCACATTGGGCTGTATTTCTATGACGGTACAGGGCACATTGGTGCCGTCCTCTCTGAAGAGGCTTGTCATACCTATTTTACGTCCTATTAAACCACTCACGATGTGTGTTTTAATTTGTTGTGTTTGCAATACGCTAGACCACACCCGCCTGCGGCAGGTGAAAATCTTAGATTAATTCTCGTAGAATTCGCTCCGATCAAGCAAGCTTGACCTGAATGTCCACACCACTCGGCAATTCGAGCTTGGACAGGGCATCCACCGTCTTTTGGGTCGGTGAGTAGATCTCGATGAGTCGCTTGTGAGTCCTTAACTGAAACTGCTCCCGAGATTTCTTATTCACGTGCGGCGAGCGCAGCACCGTGAAGATGTCTTTTTCGGTAGGCAGAGGAATCGGACCAGCAACGACTGCACCGCTGTTGCGCACAGTTTTTACGATCTTCTCTGTAGACTTATCTACTAGATTGTGATCGTATGATCGTAGCTTAATTCTGATTTTTTGATTCATAACCGTTTTTCAAAAATATGTGTTACTCTCTTTTGAGTATTATGCGTTTACTTCGCCTTTAGCCTTAGCGATCACCTCCTCGGCAATTCCCTTGGGTGCTGGACGATATGAGTCAAACTCCATAGTGGAACTTGCTCTTCCTGATGATAGTGTTCTAAGCTGAGTTACGTATCCAAACATTTCTGCCAGGGGAACATCCGCCTTGATAGATACTGCGCCTCCTGTACGGAGCTCTTGACTCTTAGGTATTCCTCTACGGCGGTTGAGGTCACCGATCACGGCTCCTACATACTCCTCTGGAGTGACGATCTCAAGATTCATCATAGGCTCTAGAAGTACGGGCTTACACCTCGGTGCAGCAGCCTTAAATCCTTCTTTAGCGCAAAGCTCAAAGGCAATTGGCTTACTATCTACCGCGTGCGTGCTACCATCAAAAACACGAACCTTCATGCTATCGATTCCATAACCTGCTAGGACACCATTGTCCATCATGGCTAGGAATCCTTTTTCTACAGATGGGATGAGCTCTCTAGGAATGCTACCACCGACAATATTATTGACAAACTGCATACGCTTTTTGCCATCTTTAAACTCGTCGCTCTCTAAGAATTCTGGATCAGCTGGTCCTAGCTCAAACTGCATGTCTGCAAAGAGACCAGATCCACCCGTCTGCTTCTTGAGCTTTTCGCGGTGTTCTACTGAGGTGGTAAGTGCTTCCTTATAATTTACTTGTGGAGCACCCTGATTACACTCTACCTTAAACTCTCTGCGTAGGCGATCTACAATGATCTCCAGGTGAAGCTCACCCATGCCAGAGATAATAGTCTGGTTAGTGTCCTCATCATATCGCACTTTAAACGTCGGATCTTCCTCCGCTAGCTTGGCAAGTGCCATACCTAGCTTATCGAGGTCTTTCTGCGTCTTAGGCTCTACAGCTACCCCAATTACAGGATCAGGGAAACTCATGCTTTCTAGCACGATCTGCTTATCAAGATCACAAAGTGTATCACCAGTACGTAGATTCTTAAAACCTACGCCAGCGGCAATGTCACCTGCCTCTACAAAATCGATAGGCTGTTGCTTATTAGAATGCATCTGGTAGATACGAGAAATTCTCTCTTTGGTACCAGAGCGTGTATTCATTACATAACTACCTGCCTCTAGACGCCCGCTGTATACACGGAAGAATGCTAGACGCCCAACATATGGATCTGTCGCAATCTTAAAAGCTAGAGCGGAGAATGGCTCATCTACGCTTGGTTTGCGTAGTTCTGGCTCTTCGGTATCAGGATTGACACCTTCGATGGCCTCTATATCCATTGGTGAAGGCAAGAAAGCGCATACGGCATCAAGCATCGCCTGTACACCTTTATTCTTAAATGCTGATCCACACATCATAGGGACGATGCTCATGTCGATCACCGCTGCACGGATAGCAGCTCTCACTTCGTCTTCGCTGATAGACTCAGGATCTTCGAAGTACTTCTCCATAAGAGACTCATCATACTCTGCTACTGCTTCGAGTAGATTTTCTCTGCACTCGCGTACTTTATCAGCTATATCTGCTGGGATTTCTATCTCCTCAAAGGTCATACCCATATCTGCGTCATTCCAGATCATGGCCTTATTGGTGATAAGATCTACAACACCGCGGAAATTTTCCTCGGCTCCTATCGGCACCTGAAGCGGCACGGCGTTAGCACCGAGCTTTTCCTTGACATCGTTCACAACATTAAAGAAGTCAGCACCTGAGCGATCCATCTTATTGACAAATCCGATGCGAGGCACTTTGTATCTATCAGCCTGGCGCCATACAGTCTCAGACTGTGGCTCTACGCCTGACACAGCGCAAAAGAGCGCTACGGTACCATCAAGTACTCTGAGCGAGCGCTCCACCTCCACGGTAAAGTCAACGTGACCCGGAGTGTCTATGATGTTGATGGCAAATTCCTGATCTTTCCACTTCCAGGAAGTCTTAGTGGCCGCAGAGGTAATCGTGATACCACGCTCCTGCTCTTGCTCCATCCAGTCCATGGTAGCGGCACCATCATGCACCTCACCAATCTTGTGACTGATACCTGTATAGTAAAGTACACGCTCCGTAGTGGTAGTCTTACCCGCATCAATGTGCGCTGCTATACCAATATTCCGTGTGAATTTAAGATCTTTTGCCATGATTGTGTTGCTAGTCTATTATCTTGATCTATAGTGTGCAAAAGCCCGATTAGACTCTGCCATTCTGTGAGTATCTTCTTTTCTTTTCACTGCAGCACCTTCGCCTTTAGCTGCTGCCATTACTTCTGAAGCGAGCTTCTCTGCAAATCCACGTCCGCTGCGCGCTCGCGAAAACTTGATGAGCCATTTCATACCGATCATTCTCTTGCGATTAGCTGGTATCTCTGTAGGAATCTGGAATGTCGCTCCACCTACACGCTTACTGCGCACCTCTACCTGCGGGGTAACATTGTCTAGAGCTTTTTTCCAGATCTCTAGCTCGTCCTCACCTGACTTTTCTTTGACGATATCCATCGCGTCATAGAAGAGAGTAAAAGCAGTGCTCTTCTTGCCTTCTAGCATGATGTTATTGACAAATTTGGTTACCAGTGTCTCATTGTACCGAGGGTCTGGCAGGAGGACTCTATTTTTTGGCTTTCTTTTACGCATGGTGCTTATTTCTTAGGTCGCTTAGCGCCGTACTTTGATCGTGACTGTAATCTATCAGCGACACCGGCTGTATCCAGTGCTCCTCTGACAATGGTATATCGTACACCTGGGAGATCCTTCACACGACCACCTCTGATGAGTACGATCGAGTGTTCCTGGAGGTTATGACCTTCTCCAGGGATATAACAGATGACTTCTTGACCATTGGTCAATCTCACTTTGGCTACTTTTCTCAGAGCTGAATTAGGCTTTTTGGGTGTGGTGGTGTACACACGTGTACAGACACCCCGCTTCTGTGGAGAGCCATTGAGTGCACGAGTTTTGCTCGTAGTCACTTGTTTTTTGCGGCCTTTTCTGACCAGCTGATTGATAGTCGGCATATGCGAAAATTTGTCTAAAACCGTGATTCACAGTGGATTGGACACAGTATCCTACCTCACCTGCTTCAAAACGGAATGCAAAGATAGGTTTTATCCCAGCAAATTAAGCAGTACTGCTAGCTTTTTTTGGATATTTGAACTATGCAGCAGATCTCTCTCAGAATGGGCTCCGCCCAAGACCTTCCCGCCGTCCATGATCTCGTGCGTGAACTCGCCATCTTCGAGAAAGCCGAGGACCAGTTTACCGCTGATCTCTCCCACTACCAAGACAAATTCCAGCAAGGACTCTTCCAGATCATCTTAGCTGAAAGTGGCTCAGATATCATAGGCATGGCGCTCTTCTACCCCAGTTTCTCTACGTGGAAGGGTAAGATGATGTATCTCGAAGACTTTGTAGTCAAGGAATCATATCGCAATCAGGGTGTGGGTCAGATGTTATTTGACAAGTTTTTGGGCGAAAGCCTCCGACAGGGAGCTAGGCTTGCGAAGTGGCAGGTACTCGACTGGAATGAACACGCCATACGCTTCTATAGGCGCAATCATGCTACCATCCAGACAGAATGGTACAATGGCTTGATCTACTTTGAGGAGGGCACGGCCTTGTAGACATACAGCTCGTCACCCTGCCTGATGGCACATCTCTCCGCATGAGTATCATACTGGACTTTCACAGGCGCATCTGTGCTAGGGGCTTGGGTACTGGTCAGCTGATACCACTTGCAGAAGATTTCTTCTCCGCTATCCTCGATCCGAGCAAGGTGCAACTCACGCAGATCATCACTGACTTCTCTGATTTCAAACCATGCTCCAGATCCTGTACCACCGAGCCAATGGCGAGAATCGGTACGTTTTACTAGGTTACTAGGGAGGCGATGGTTGGGTCGAGAGGGCGCATGCCGTGTCCCTCTGAGAAACCATCGTGTCACAGGATCTCGGAAGGTCGCCACCTCGTGCTCATGCACACCGCCTTCATTGACCTCATAGTACGAGCCATCCTCTGCCGCTGCGACAACATTGCACATCGTACTAGGAGTCAATCGATAGGCTCGTCTGACGTTTCTCGCTCGGGGATGATCACTGGGTACGGTGTCCCGTAAAAAGCTATGCACAAATCTGGAGCAGTTACTATTACTCTTGTGAAATGGCCCATAGGGAATACTTTCCTGCTGTCTCCATCGCAACATCTCCTGCGCTACACGAGCGCCATCGTCTATCCTGATCGCTGAGGCAAAGAGCGGACCTTCACCGTGGGTCTTTTCTGGATGTGCGTAGAGATATGACAGGATCTCTGGCAGATTGAGTAGATCGCCGTCAGGAGATAGATCTGCTGTGATGTCCAGCTGGACTTCTGGATCTGTATACTTGCTCCGCATACGACCAAAGCCGTGAGGGGTAATGTATCGTCCAAAGTCAGCATAGTCCACCTCACCCGTTGCTATATCCACCACACAGAGTGCAGCGTGCCCGACTACCACAAATCCATTATTACTGATGCGCACCCATCGCAGCAGCCGATCATACCACATACCTTCTACTGATGCTAGTGCGGCAGGATATGCCATGGGAATGATATAGACACCCTGATCGTACATCGCTAAAATTTCCTATCAGCGAGCTGCTCACATATCTGTCTCACTATGACCATACCTGTAGCACGCGATACAGTCCTATCCAGTTGTTCTAGCAGGTGATAGACTTTACTCTGCTGCGCACGTATCATCTGCGCTACGGTGGCTTGGAGGTCAGTTTCCTGAAAATGCGTCTGTACTCGCTCGAGTCGCTCCTCTAGTGATATTTCTGTATCGTGATAGAGTCTTGAAAACTCCTCGGCAGCATTTGGCGAAAGCCTCTCTCTACATATTATATATAGGAGAGATTTCTTACGCTGAATGACATCGCCCGCTTGCTGCTTTCCCTGAGACGGATGATCGCTGTAGTAATCTAGCCAATCGTCCTGCATCTGAAAACTCAGACCCAGTGTCTCCCCGAGAGACTCCCAGAGACCTAAGTGCTCTGACGGAGCGCCAGCCACCATAGCCCCCATAGAAAGTGCCGCTGAAAGAAGATCAGCGGTCTTTTGCCTGATCATGATGAGATACTCATCCAGGCTCACATCAGTGCGCTGCTCAAAGTCCATATCACGCTGCTGACCCTCACATACAGAGACGGCCATAGCACTGAATGCTCTCATCACCTGGACGTAGCTCGGCTGATCGGCATAGGCTTCTAGTAGCCGGTAGCAGTGTACCAGCATGGCATCACCTGAGAGGATCGCGCGATCCATCCCGTACTTGCCGAATGCACTTGCTTGTCCTCTGCGCAGGGGCGCATCGTCCATGATGTCATCGTGAATGAGGGAAAAATTGTGAAAAAACTCAATTGACGCAGCTGCTGGAAATATGGCTGCTGTCTCACTAGCATAACACTGATAAGCTGCCATAGTCAGCGCAGGTCTGATGCGCTTACCACCAGATCCGAGTGTGTACTGGATCGGCTCTGCCAGACTAGACATCATGTCTAGGTCAATAGACTCTAGGTAACTCTGAAATTCTCTCATATCCTCTGTTGCCGCGAAAATACGAAATGTGACTCGAGCAAAAGCAAGGCACTTTCTGTGCGATTGTCTGTACCTTGGAGGCTGTGGGACTACGCATATGATCCCTATCTATTATCTCCATGATTTCTATATATCTATGAATTGCGCAAGACTTCTCAGCTTATCATTTCTCACTACTGCGTGCTTGATCTTGACATGGTCATGCTCTGATATCAGGAGTGCCGATCTACTCATCTACAATGCTAGTATACTTACCATGGATAGTAGTCAATGGCGAGTAAGTGCCATGGCAATCGAGGATGGGAAAATTATCGAAATCGGTGAAGATGATCGATTACTCGCCAAATATGATGATGAGAGTACAAGGAAGATTAACGCTCAAGACAAATTCATCATGCCGGGTCTCATAGAAGGCCATGGCCATTTCCATGGCGTAGGCGAACAAGAAATACGTCTCAACTTTCTGAGAGACACGAGCTGGAATGATATCGTAGCTAAAGTGAAAAAAGCGGCAAATAAATCTCCTGATGGCTCATGGATCATCGGCCGGGGATGGCATCAAGAAAAGCTCACAGACCTACCGCTAAACAATGTGGATGGCTATCCTCGTCATGATCTTCTCAGTGCTGCTGCCCCTGATCATCCTGTACTATTGACTCATGCAAGCGGACATGGCATCATCGTCAATCAGCGCGCTATGGATATGGCAGACGTCTCTCAAGAAACCGCAGACCCTCTAGGCGGTAGGATCGTGCGAGATCGCGACGGAAATGCCATAGGCGTATTTGAAGAGAGAGCAATGTATGCCATACGCACACTCCACACTGACTACGAAAATTCACGTAGCGAAGAGGAAAGATATGCCGAGTGGATGCAGATCACAGAAAAGGCTCAGATGGCATGTCTGGCATATGGAATTACAAGTTTCCAAGATGCAGGTAGTCCCGATCTGTATATAAAGAGATATAAAGATCTCGCTGATCGTGGTAAACTAAAAATTAAGCTGTGGGCCATGCTCAGACAGCCTTGGTCAGCACTTGACACACTGGACCTATCGGACTATCCTGTATATACGGACGATAATTACTTTACCTGTGCGGCTATAAAATCGGAGCTCGATGGAGCACTAGGCAGCTATGGCGCTTGGCTATTGCGACCATACAGCGACAAGAATAATTTTCATGGTCAGAATACCACTACCGTAGAGGAAGTAAAAAATATAGCTCAGCTCTGTAAGAAGAAAAGTATGCAGTGCTGCGTACACGCCATTGGCGACCGCGCTAATCGCGTACTGCTGGATGTATATGAAGGTGTGCTAGCAGACCAGATAAAGAGTGATCATCGCTGGCGCGTGGAGCATGCTCAGCACCTCGCGGTGAGTGATATTCCAAGATTTGCAGCAGGAAAATTCATCGCAAGTATGCAAGGAATTCACTGTACCTCTGATGCGCCATTTGTAGTGGATCGCCTCGGAGTAGATCGCGCACAAAAGGGCGCCTATGCATGGCGAGCTCTACTTGACTCTGGAACCAAAATAGCAAATGGGACCGACGCTCCTGTGGAGAGCCTCAATCCTTTTGAGAGCATCTACGCCAGCATAGCCAGAAAGCGGCCTGACGGATCTGAGGCGTTTTTTCCTGAGCAATCCATGACACGCATAGAGGCGCTTCAGTCTTATACCAGTGCCAACGCGTATGCCGCGAAAGAGGAAAATATAAAAGGAAGACTTGCACCTGGCCTAGCGGCAGACTTCATCATTCTAGATCGCGACCTAGAATCTTGTCCCATAGAGGATATTCCAGACACGGAGGTAGAAGCGACATACATAGATGGAGAGTTGAGATATACTCGGACTGAGTAATAGAGCAGATATAATATTACTATGTACTATGTATCTGTCTATGGCAGACCGTGATAATAGAATTCACTATGACACGGGTAAGCAGATATAAATAGACCTTTCGGTCCGAAGATTCTCGCGAGTCCTCAGAGACTAGCGGAGCCATTTGTCTCTGCAACTCACTATGCACAGCCACGAGACAAAGCATACTTGGTGGAACCCAATCTCAGAAGGCAGCTCTGGGAAATGGATTGTCGTAGGCATAAAAAAAGCCAACCTCATGAGAGGCTGGCTTACTTGACATAATTTTAGGCTATCAGGTAGCTATGCGAAGAATTACTTCTTCTTGGGTGGTCTACCGCGACGCTTAGGTGCGGCGCTAGCGGCTGCTGCATCTGCAGTCTTTGCCTTTGGTGGACGACCTCTACGCTTTGGTGCAGCTTTGCTCGCTGAGCTAGCGGCACTCTTAGCCTTTGGTGGACGACCGCGTTTTTTTGGTGCAGCGGAAGCAGTTTCAGCAGTTTTTTTCTTGGGCGGACGACCTCTACGCTTAGGTGCAGTGCTTGCAGCCTCTGCAGTCTTTTTCTTGGGTGGTCTACCTCTGCGCTTAGGTGCAGTGCTTGCAGCCTCGTCAGTTTTTTTCTTGGGCGGACGGCCTCTGCGCTTAGGTGCAGTGCTTGCAGCTTCTGCAGTCTTTTTCTTTGGTGGCCTACCTCTTTTTTTGCCAGTAGACTTGGTAGCAGATTTCGCCTTAGCTGGTCTACCACGCTTTTTTGGTGCGGCACTAGAAGATTTTGCAGCTTTCTTCTCTTTTGCCTTTTGCTTAGTCAGTCGATCTTCGAGCTTCTTTAACTCCGACTGGAGTGAAGAAGTCTTGTACTCCAGCGCCTCCAAGTCGTGCTTGTAGGAATTTACCAAAGTCTCGAGCTGATCAGCAGATAATTGTGTGATCCTCATTTGTAATTAATTTGTTTGTTGATATAACATAGATTATGCCAATTGCTTCAAAAGTAAGGCATATTTGTTGAATAAAAATCGTACTTACCTTTGACGAAGTACAATTAATTAACCATTTCATGGCAGAATGTCTCAATTGCAATACAAGCTTTCTCGGAAGAGCTGATAAAAAGTACTGCTCAGATCAGTGCCGTAGCGAGGCCTACAATAAAAAAAATAGCAGCAGCAATTCCTATATCAGAGAGGTAAATGCCGTACTGAGAAAGAACCGTAAAATCCTCCTCGAACTCAATCCTACAGGCAAGAATAAAGTCCACAAGGATATGCTACTCAGTCGTGGATATCGATTTGATTACCATACACACACATACACTACCAAAGCGGGTAAAGTGTACTATTTCTGCTATGAGCACGGATATCTATCACTAGGAAATGATTTCTATGCACTCGTCATCAGAGATCTTGACAAGCAAAAAACTTAGGGTGATCTGTCAAGAATAGCGATATCATAGAGTATCACGATATCGATACGGCAAGTCAGAAAATTCTGGTCAGAGAGAAGCTAAGGAAATGAAAAGACCTAGGCTCCTGCATTGCTATTGCGTGTCCCTCTTTGCGTCAAGTGACTCTCCCTTTTTCATGGTGCAGTAGAGAAAAGTATATAAAACAGCTCATTTATACAAATGTCGCTTGAAAGACACTTTGAAAATGGCTCATTGAGAGAAAAATGATGCTCTGGGCAGCAGATCGCAGGTAATTCTACGTGCGCAATCAATTATTTCCAAGAATCAAAGGCAGACCTGCATCACCAGACCCTACCACGATTACTTTAGAATTTGGACTGGTAGATAATTCTATCGTGGCATCTATACCCTTATCGCGTAGAATCTTATCCGTAAGGCTAGCGCTTAAGATTCTGTTGGACTCGGCTTTTGCTTCGGCTTCTATGATTTTGCGCTCGGCCTCTTTTTTCTCCTTGAGAAGCTTAAAATCATATTCCAGAGACTCTTGCTCTTGCTTGAGTTTTCTCTCTATGGCTTGCTCTAGCGTAGCGGGTAGTTTGACCTGTCTGATGAGTATAGCATCTAGTGCAATATGCTTTTTAGTGAGAGACTCAGAAGTACGCTGAAAGATTTCGTCCTGTATGGCCTCTCTCTTGGTAGAGTATAATTCTTCTGGAAGATACTTACCTATCACCTCGCGTGTAGCTGATCTGATCTCTGGTATGATGATACGACTGAGATAATCCTCACCTACATTATCATGCAGATATCCTATCTGGTCTGCTATGGGGCGGTACCGAAAACTGAGTTCCACTACGATATTGAGACCATTCTTACTCAGCACTTCCATTTTCTCCACATTCTCATTGTACCGAGTATCATAGACGATCATGCGATCCCATGGAGCGACTATGTGAAAGCCTTGCGTGAAGATTTTTTCCTTTTTGATACCGCCATCAAATCGCTTAAACTTCACGCCCACATGCCCTGGCTCGATGGTCAAGAAGGTGGTATTAGTAAGTACAAAGAATAGAAGTAGAAGGAGAAAACCGATGATTGCCCATCGGACGATCTTGGTTTGATTGACGTATTGTGGCTGCTGGATGCTCATAGTAAGTTGAAATTAGTGCGATGATATGATAAGCTTAGATCTCTGCTAATTGTTGAGATATAGCCACGGCATCTTGATCTTTCATGCATTTAAAGTGGCCTTTGGGACATTTGGCATTTCCGATTTTGGTGCATGGATTGCATGCCAGAGGTACGCGAGCGTTGTAATAAGATTTTTTGCCGAAAGGCATATAGGGATACATGCCGAGATCCTCATGCGTACTACCCCAGACGACCACGATCTTTCTCCGCAGTGCTGCGCTGATATGCATCATACCAGTGTCACCAGTGACCACATAGTTACAGCGTGCAAGTAGGGCAGCTGACTGAGAAATAGTCATTTCACCACAGGCGCTTACGGCCTGGGACTGCGTCTCTTGCTCAAGGCTCCTGGCATCATCTTTTTCTGCTGGTCCACCGACAAGAATGATTGGCCTATCGGATGATATGATGAGCTGGCGCGCAAGATCTACGGTTATTCTCTTCGTCTTGTGCGCCGCACCCAGCACGATGACATCGTACGTACCCTTAATATCTCGCGATGATAAAAAGTCAGCAGCCACCAGATGATCCTCAGGAGATATGAAATAATCTAGTCCTTGCCAGTCATTTTTAATTCCGAGTGGCTCTAGGGCTTTAAAGTACCGATCCACCAAGTGCAGGTCTGGCATTTGATTTATTTTAAGATGGACCCACATCCATTTTTTCCATCGGAGTTTGTCGTAGCTCACACTTTTGGTACGCAAAGCAGCTTTGATCCTGCGGGATCGCATGTTTTTATGTAAGTCTATTACCAGATCGTAGTCTTCTGATTGCAGACTACGATGAAGCGCTCGCTGATCTTCATCGAGGATGTGTATGCGATCAATGTAGGGCGAGTCCTTGACCACATCCAGAAATTGTCTCTTGACTACAAAGTGCACTTCGCACTCCCACTGTAGCTTCACACAGCGCACCACAGGACTGCATACTACAATATCGCCCATGCTGCTCAGTCGTATGATGAGTACTTTGCTGTAAGTCTGTGACACTATGCAAAGATGCAGGTAGTGCCACTTGTTTTGGACTCAATACATGTAATAGGAGTTTTTGCTTGACTACTTCCTGGGATAAGCTTCAGATAGTTCAATGGCGTATGGAAATAGACCTGACTACTGTGTGCGTCAGACTGGGTGGGATGAAGTGCAAGGCTCAGCCAAAGTCCCTATCATATCTACCATAGTCATCTGATGATCAAGTACTTACAGATTACAGTATATACCGTGGTCATCAGACTATGCCAGATAGTAGGAACCTATCTAGGTAGAAAACTGTACATTTATGCGGAGCATATACCTGATCAAGTATAATCTCTGAGTTTCCCTAGCTCAGAAAACCTGCGCTCATGAAACCAAGCACGTATAATTCCATACTCGACGTCATAGGTAATACACCTCTGATACGCCTCCGTAGTGTAAGTGAAGATGTGGGTGCAGAGGTATATGCCAAGGTAGAAGCCTTTAATCCAGGGCTCAGCACCAAGGATAGAGCCGCTCTGTTCATGATCGAGCGTGCAGAAGAAGAAGGCCTCATCAAAGCTGGTGGCACGGTCGTAGAGGCGAGTAGCGGGAATACAGGAATGAGCCTGGCTATCATCTGCGCCGTGAAAGGCTACAAATGTGTGATCGCCATTCCGAGTAAAAGCTCCAAGGAAAAAGTAGATCAGCTGCAAAGCCTAGGCGCGCGTGTCATCGTATGTCCAGCTAAAGTCTCCAAGGATGATCCACGCTCCTACTATAAGGTCGCTGAGCGTATCGCGAGGACAACGCCCAATTCTGTACATCTCAATCAATACGCCAATCCTTCCAATCCATTTGCTCACTACGTGACCACGGGTCCAGAGATCTATGAGCAGACGGAGAAGAAGATTACACACTTTGTAGCTACGGCAGGTACTGGTGGTACGCTATCTGGTACAGCTAGATACCTCAAAGAGCAGGATCCTGGTATACGTACCATAGGTGTAGATGCTGAAGGCAGCATCCTCAAGAAATACCATGAGACGGGATCATGGGCTAAAAGTGATGTGCGTAGCTATCTCCTAGAGGGTGTGGGCAAGACCTATATTCCTGATAGCATGCACATGGAGTATGTGGATAGATTTGTGAGCGCATCTGACAAGGATAGTGCTCGTCAGGCTAAGCTATTAGCCAAGAGGGAAGCTATCTTTGCAGGGTACAGCAGCGGAGCGGCTATCCAAGGAGTCTATGCCATGGCAGACGAACTTACCGCTGAGTCCACAGTAGTGGTGCTACTTCCAGATCATGGAAGTAAGTACATGAGCAAAATTTATAATCAAGATTGGCTCAGAGAAAATAGACTTGCAGGCAAAAAATATAGACCCTACTACTATTACCTCCTTCCATCGCCGATCGACAGAGTTAAACTGAGAAGACTGAAGAAATGGATTTATTCGAAAAGCTAAGAACTCCCCAATCCCTCAACCGATTTGCACACTTTGCCGAAGGCTATTACATCTACCCACATCTCGAAGGAGACCTAGGACCGCGCATGATGTTCCAGGGCAAAGAGGTAGTCTGCTGGAGTATCAATAATTATCTAGGAATGGCTAATGATCCTGAGATCAGAAAAGCCGATACAGAAGCCACTGAACAGTGGGGCATGGCCTACCCTATGGGTGCACGTGTGATGACAGGTGATACCAAGCTCCACCGAGAGCTGGAGGCGGAGCTCGCGGAGTTCACACAGAAGGAAGCCGCCCTCCTGGTCAACTTTGGATATCAGGGAATTGTAAGCGCCATAGATTCACTCGTGGGTCGTCGTGATGTAGTAGTGTATGATGGTGAATCTCATGCTTGTATCATCGATGGCATACGATTGCTATTTGGCAAGTCATTTATGTTTACTCACAATGACATGGCAAGTCTGGAGAAGAATCTCCAGCGCGCTGAAAAAGAAGCTGAGAAGACGGGCGGTGGTATCTTGGTGATCAGTGAAGGCGTATTTGGAATGCGCGGAGATCAGGGGAAGCTCAAGGAAATTGTAGCCTTGAAGAAGAAGTATGAGTTCCGTCTATTTATCGATGATGCGCATGGATTTGGAACACTGGGCGAAGGCGGTCGCGGAGCTGGTGTAGAGCAAGGCGTACAAGACGAGATTGACGTCTACTTCTCCACATTTGCTAAGTCTATGGCGAGTGTAGGCGCTTTCTTCTCTGCGGATGCATATCTGATAGAGCATATGCGCTATAATATGCGCTCGCAGGTATTCGCTAAGAGTCTACCTATGCCGATAGTCCAAGGAATCCAGAAGCGCATGCAGATGCTCAAGGCGCGCCCTGAGATGAAAGAAAAGCTGTGGGCCAATGTCCGTATGCTCCAGAGCGGTCTGCGTGATCTAGGCTTGAAGATCGGTGAGACTAACTCTTGCGTGACGCCAGTATTCATGGAAGGCTCGCTACAGGAAGCAACCCATCTGACTAAGGATCTGAGAGAAAATCACGGTGTATTCTGCTCTCTGGTGGTATACCCGATCGTTCCCAAAGGCATGATTATACTCCGCCTGATCCCTACCGCTGCGCACTCCGAAGAAGACATACGTATCACACTGGATGCTTTTTCTGCTATCCGACAGAAACTGGCGGACAAGGCTTATCCACAGGAAGAGTACGCTTACGTCAAGTAGACTGATCCGTGAGCCACTCGTAGTACGTCTTTACCCCACTTTCTAGTGTATACTGGGGTTGGAACTCTATGGCTTCACGCAGTGCCGTGATGTCACATCGCCAGCTAGCAGCGGTAAGTTCTCTCATCTTGTAGGGCGATAGGTGGAGCGCACGAGATTGTATGCGGGCTTTCGCCCAAAGGAGATAGGAGATTCCCATGAGTAGAGGTCGTGGAATCCGTACCACTCGGGCATTGCCTCCTACCACTGATCTTATATAAGCAGAAAACTGTGATGGTCTATAGACCTGTCCGTCTGTGATATTGTATATCGCCTGGGGAATGCTGGCTTGATTCTGGGAGTCGGATGATTCTGCTACGGAGTACTGATTGTCCTTGAGCAGCTCCATCACGGATCTTGCTAGATCAGTGACGTAGATGAAACTCAGCTCCTGATCATCCGAGCCAAGGCGCAAATCTATACCACGCTCCATAGCACGAAATACCTGACCGAAATTCTTATCTCTAGGTCCATAGACTCCCGTGGGGCGGATGATGATATAGGGTAAGTCATCCATCGCTCTGAGCGCCAGCTCGGCATCGCGCTTACTCTTCCCATAGGGCGTGATGGGCTGATATGGGCTTTCCTCTGTGAGAGGGTCCGCATGGATATCACGCAAGGGTCCTATAGCAGCAAGGCTGCTGATCATCACAAATCGATCTAGCACAGGCTGTGTAGCCAGACCCAGCTCTGCGAGGAGCTTGGTGTAGTCCACATTTTGCTGAAACTGCTCGATTTTCTCTGGTCGTGTGACGGCAGCATTTTGGATGATGAAGTGAAATCCGCCTTGCTTTTGGGCGAAAGCCCTCAAGTCCTCCTCCAGCTGCTCTGGTGCTGAGAAATCTATAGGAAAGAACTTCAAGCCATCATGCTGAAGATACTTTCTGCTGCTCGTAGCACGCACACCTGCATACACTTCTAGACCTATATCTACCGCTGCATCCACGAGATGACTCCCTACAAATCCACTCGCGCCCGTAATCAAAATTCGCTTTTTCATCATTGGCTAAAGTACGATCTTTGGTCATGGACTTTTCCCATAGCACCTCCACATCTGCCTCTACCGATATCAGCTTTGCTGACGAGATACTCACTGGTATTCCGAGGCAGTTACCTGATCATCCAGGGCTTGATCAGCGCATGAGTCATGCCCCTGTGAGATCTCACAGTCATAGGCTCACTGATGACGCCAAGGTGCTGGCCATACAAAATGCCCTGCGATATATACCTGAGGAGCATCACCAAAGTCTATTGCCAGAAGTCATAAAGGAGCTGGAGACACTCGGGCGCATATACCTCTATAGATATATGCCCTCGCACAAGGTATATGCTCGTCCGCTAGAACAGTATCCAGCACGCACTCCGCAGGCGGCAGCCATCATGCTCATGATACAGAATAATCTGGATCCACTGGTCGCAAAGCACCCCCAAGAGCTCATCACCTATGGAGGGAATGGCGCAGTCTTCCAAAACTGGGCGCAATATCGCCTCACCATGTACTATCTATCGCATATGACAGATCAGCAGACGCTCGTGATGTACTCAGGTCATCCACTCGGCCTGTTTCCATCTAGTCCTGCGGCCCCGCGCGTGGTAGTGACTAATGGTATGATGATTCCTAACTATAGTAGCAAAGATGACTGGAACTACTACAATGCTCTAGGAGTCACACAATACGGTCAGATGACGGCAGGGTCATTCATGTACATAGGACCACAAGGAATCGTACATGGCACGACTATCACTTTGCTCAATGCTGCTCGTCTGCAAGATCCCACCATCAAGGATCTACGCGGCAAGCTGTTTGTCACCTCGGGACTAGGAGGTATGAGCGGTGCTCAAGCACTCGCTGGAGTGATCACAGGCGCAGTGAGTATCATAGCTGAGATAGATCCAGACGCGATAGCCCAGCGAGTGGCGGACGGCTATGTCCTAGAAGAGTGCGTATATACAGAGTTATCAGCACTTCTCAAGGCGACGCAGCAGTCTGTCAGCAGTGAGCAAGCGATCACCTATGTCTACAGCGGGAATGTCGTGGACCTGTGGGAATACTTTGCACAAGAAAACGTACAAGTAGACTTAGGCTCAGATCAGACTAGCTTGCACAATATCGATGACATGGGTTACTGCCCAGTGGGATATAGCTTTGAGGAAGCAGCTGAACTCATGCTGCGCGACGGAGCGAGATTTAGGTCAGAGCTACGCTCTACGCTACAGCGACACGTGAGTGCCATCAAGGCACTGAGCAGAGCAGGGATGTACTTCTGGGACTACGGAAATGCCTTCCTCAAAGAAGCTGGCGCGGCAGATGCTGATGTCTGGAAGGACAAAGAAGCTGGCACCTACCTATTTCCGAGCTATGTAGAAGATATCATGGGGCCAATGTGTTTTGATTATGGATTTGGGCCTTTCCGCTGGGTATGCTGTAGTGGTGACGAGAAGGATCTGCGCCTTACAGATAAGATTGCTGCGTCCGTGCTCAGAAAGATGCTGGATCAAGCCCCAGATGAGATCAGGGGTCAACTCACGGATAACCTTGAGTGGATACAAAGTGCTGACGAGAATCTTCCTGTGGTAGGATCGCTATCTCGTATACTCTACGCAGATGCCGTGGGCAGAGTAGAAATTGCCTTAGCATTCAATGAAGCCATAGCCTCAGGTGATCTCAGCGGTCCTATAGTTCTAGGTAGAGATCATCATGATGTAAGCGGAACAGATAGCCCCTATCGAGAGACTGCCAATATCCACGATGGCTCGCGGTTCACGGCCGATATGGCTGTACAGAATGTAATCGGTGACAGTTTTCGCGGAGCTACATGGGTGAGCCTCCACAATGGTGGCGGCGTGGGCTGGGGAGAGGTCATCAATGGTGGCTTTGGAATGCTGATTGACGGCAGTGAGGAAGCTGCAATCAAGATCAGATCGATGCTCAGCTGGGATGTGAATAATGGAATTGCGCGACGCAGTTGGGCTCGAAATCCACACGCTATCTATACGGCTAGAGAAGCTATGAAATCTGATGATCAACTCCAGATTACCTTACCTGAGCTGGCTGACACATCAGCAATCCAATCAGCCCTAAAGAAATACGATGATCAAGGATAGGAGCCATCAGCTCTGGAAATGGCTTGTCATCTATCTATTGCTGACTCTGGTAGGAGGCGCGGTATTGCATTATGTAATGGACATGGTGACATACAGAAGTTTTGGTGCAGTGATCGCTGTACTTCAGCTCGCGACTGCCATAGTGCTATGGAGCACTCGATCCCAACCAGTACTAAGCGCTTCATGGCGCGTCTCATCAGGCCTACTTTTTCTTCTGGGTATGATGATGATCATCTTGGAGCTCATAGCACAAACCGATCAGCGGCTGGTAGGTGCAGGCTGTGCATTCCTACTACAGGGTCTAGTCATATACAGCTACTGTTACCTGCAAGACTACCTCAGTTCTACGCCTTAGGCAGCAGATGCGTCAAATAGCTTATCTTCGAAGCATATGAAGGGATGTACTATGGGGCGATCGACAAGGAGCAGACTGATACTCGCCTTCTTGGTGGTAGGCACACTCTGTCTGGCTCATCCGTCTACGCTTTCCTATCTGATGATGATGTCAGACTGGCAGACCGTGGGATCAGCTACGCCCACTGTCATAGAATGTGACTCATGCTTCACCCTTACGACGGAGACGCCAGGCCAGACAGGATGCGTCTGGGATCACATTCCACGGGATCTAGCAGTAGGTATCGACTTGTCATTCACCATGAACTTTGGTGATAATGACGATAATGGCGCAGATGGCATGACTATGGTCATATCTACTACACCTGATCAGTGCGCAGGTACTGGCAGCTCGATAGGAGCGATGAATTTTGTGGAAGCCCTCATCGTAGAGTTTGATACATGGAGAAATCCAGAGATAGGTGATCCGCTATGCGATCATATAGCCATCTTTTTGAATTCAGATCAAGACTACCCCTTGTTTGGTCCAGAGTGTGTGGGATCGTTTCCTATATTCGACAACTTTGAGGATGGAGAATTTCACGATATCACCTTTACGTATGACCCAGAGACTGGAGACATAGTGGTGACTTTTGACGGCGAGACGGTGATTGACGAGAACTTCGATTTGGAGGGATTTCTGGGTAGCACGGAATATTATCTAGGATTCACGGCGAGCACGGGTGGTTCTGTCAATGAGCAGATCGTATGTCCTGGCATCCCTGTCATGCCTCCAGAGGCGCCCGTCATCGATCAGTCAACGCTCGAGGTATGTGCTGGAGATATGGGCGTCATTTACTCTGTGCTACCTATAGACGAGACACTAGAATGGTCCGCCCCATCAGGGGCTTCGATTACGGTAGTAGATGCCACGTCTATAGCCGTAGATTTTGGTGATACAAGTGGCGACGTATGCGTATGGGCTGTGGGCTGTGAAAACAGTGATACTGTGTGTGTAGCTGTAGATGTGGTGCCAGTCCCAGACGTGAATGTAGAGCCTGTGCCCGTGGTATGTGGTACAGAGTATAGCCTGACAGATCTTGTGCTACTGGGCATAGACGGCACTGAGACGATCACATTTCATCTGACGGAGGCTGATGCGCAGGCTGGTGACAATGCACTGACCGATCTGATTATCGAAGGCGACGCTCTGATTTACATCAGAATCGTGTCATCTACGGGATGTGCGCTGATACTGAGCGTAGATATAGTCTTTGGCACACTGGATGTTAGCTTTAATCCAGATCCTGTGCCGCCACTCTGTGTAGGATCGACATTTGATCTATCTACGCTGAGCTATCTCGATGCCAATGGAAATGTGATACTCGGGATATCCTACTATGCGACGGAAGCCGATGCGATGGCAGAGCAAAATGAAATCAGCTCTCTGGTCAATGTAGCTGGCTCCTACTACGTAAGATTGATATCTGCAGATGGCTGCACTGACATCATCGAGATAATCATCACTGCCGCAGCTTTGCCTGAACTGGAAATCATGCCAGACTCCATAGGATGCAATGATCCAACTGTCACGATCACGCATACAGGAAGCGATTTCTGGGCTTATACGTGGTCGCGACCAGGTGGCACGATAATCTCGACAGAGCAATTCCCCACGGTCTCAGATACAGGAACCTATCTCGTAGAATTCATGGATGGCAATGGATGCAGTGATACGGCAAGTGTATATATAGCAGCAGCGAGCGATCTTCCTCTCACTACCATCAGTGCTGATACGCTGAGCTGTAGAGTGACAACGGGCCAATTTATCTTAGATACCATCATAGTAGGGTACATGTATCAGTGGTCGGGGCCAGGTGACTATAGTGAGTCAGTAGCGGAGCCCTCGTATGATACTGCTGGAAATTACCGCCTATTGATTACAGCACCTGGAGGATGCACTGCCGAGCTTGAGGTAGAAATCATCGCCGATGTAGACCTACCTCAGAGTGCTTACAGCATTGTGGATAGTAGTACGTGCGCATTTCCTGTAGTGCGTCCCGTGGTAGATACGGTGTATGCCGATGCTACGTACAGCTGGACGGGCCCAGGAGCATATATGGACAGCACGGCGCTTCCAGACTTACCAGAGAGCGGAGACTACGAGCTCACTATCACTGCCTCTAATGGCTGTAGCTGGGACACAACACTCACAGTCCACCCTGACACGATTGCGCCCAGCTCTACCCTAGCAGCCAACATACTCACATGTGCTGAGGATAGTACTACTATATCACTTGCAAGCGATGGTGACAGTTTTGAGTGGTCTGGGCCTGGCGACTTCGCAGATAGTAGCATGAGTCCTACAGTAGGCCAAGCTGGCTGGTACATCGTGACGATTACGGCGGTCAATGGATGCACCACTACGGATAGCATCCTTGTGGTGGCAGAGAGAGACGATCCTGTCATTGACAGTATTGAATTTGATACACTGACGTGCTTGGTAACCGAGACGCTTTTGGACGTAAGTCCCCGAGAAAATAACTACGACATATCATGGTCCCAGGAGGGAAGCGTCATCTCTACGGAGGAAGATCTCTCAGTCAGTGATAGTGGGACCTATGTGCTTACTGTCATGGCAGCTAATGGCTGTACGATCATGCGTGAGGTGACTGTCGTCAAAAATGAAGAGGAGCCGATAATCAATCTTGCCATAGATACTATAAGCTGTAGCAGACCTACCGCCAGTCTTCAGGTGTTACCTGTAGGAGTGTATGATATAGAGTGGCAAGGTCCTGAAAGCTATAATGAAACTGGCGACTCGGTCAGTACTACTCGTGGTGGTGCCTATACAGTACTCGCTACGGATAGGACAAATGGCTGCACGGAGGAGAGATTCTTCACAGTGGTGCTTGATACTTTGAGTCCGACTGTGATGATCAGAGATGTTGGCGCATTTAGCTGTGATACAGATTCTCTCCAGATATTTGCCGATACTACTGGCCGAATAGTAGCTATAGAGTGGTCAGGGCCATCTGGATATATTAGCTCTGCACTTAATCCTTTTGTCTATCGACCTGGTGACTACACGATACAGGTCACAGGGGCTAACGGCTGCATGGCTACAGGTATCGTGACGGTGGGTCAAGACGCCGATCTGCCCTCAGTCACCTTATCGTCTGACACCATCACTTGCCATATGACGCAGGCGACTGTGAGAGCATCTGGTGCAGAGACAGACTGGATTATCGTATGGACATTACCCGATGGTAGCACGACCACTGGTGCCGAGATCCTATCTAGCCTACCAGGTGTGCATATGATTGATGTCACTGATCCGAGCACTGGCTGTATGTTCAGCGATCGAATCGCGGTAGCGATTGACACTATCTCTCCGAGTCCCATCATCACGGTGATGGGAGCACTATCATGTAGCGAAACAGAAGTAAATCTGAGCGTCACCGCAAGCACAGAGGTGGCTGACGAAATTCTCTGGAGCGGGCCCGATGGCTATAGTGCTAGTGATCCAGAGATCACCGTGATGCAGTCAGGGGAATACACAGTCACAGTTATATCTGCTAGAAATGGTTGCTCTAGCACGCGCAGTGCGCTTATAGAGCGGTCTGATGATGGTATCACAGATGCAGACTTGAGCACTATCCCTGCCGACTGCACTAGTGGTCTTGGCTCATTGCGAGTCACGGCTGTGTCTGGTGGTAGCGCACCCTATACTTACGAGGTCATGGGGAATAGCTCTGCAGATGGCATATTTACGGGTCTACCACCAGGAGATTATCAGCTCGCAGTGACTGATGCTGAAGGATGCACCTACACGGAAAATTTCATCATTGATCCCTCTGAGCAGATCACAGTAGACGGTATCACTTTGCTGACCTTGGAGACAGGTGAAGGTGAGCTGCTAGAGTATGCCACTACTACTCCCGCCGCTGCAGTCTTGTGGACGCCTCCGCTGGCTGGCTGCGATAGTTGCTTGACCATACCCGTGACGTCAGCGGATGCTGGCACATATCAGCTGATAGTGACGAGTGCTCTGGGATGTACAGATCTCCTCACACTCACGATCACCGTCAATCAGCCAGATGTCTATATACCTAATGTATTCACACCAGCCAACCGCGACGGTGTAAATGACATCTTCACTGTGCAGGCTAGTGATGTGACAGGGAGATACTCTATGTCAATCTATGATCGCTGGGGCAATAGAGTATATCGTAGTGAAAATGCTGAACTCAACGACCCTACTGCTGGCTGGAATGGTCAGATCCAGGGACAGTTGGCCATGTCTGGGGTGTACATCTATGTCGTACAGGTAGAGATCGATGGAAGTGACATTGCGAGAGTCATATCTGGAGACCTCACACTTCTTTACTGATATCAGAAGGCCGTATCAACTGGCTCCCAAAGCTCTACTTTGCGTCCATCTATATCAAGGATGTGGATGAACTTACCGTAGTCAAATGTCTCCATCTCATCGAGGATCGTCACGCCGTCACGGCGCAGCTGATCTATAAGTGTGACTAGATCATCTACTCTATAATTGACCATATACGCTTCAGAGCTCGGCTTCATATATTCTGTGCCAGTCTCCATTACGCTCCACTGCAGATAGACAGGTGCATCTACCTTTCCAGAGGTTCTCATATCCCACATGGCTCCATACTGATCGATAGGAAAACCAAGATGCTTAGCGTACCAGGCCTTGGTAGCTTCTACATCTGTAGAAGTCAGAAACACTCCACCTACTCCAGTCACTTTTGCCATGTTGTAAATATGCGAATAAAAAAAAGCCGATCATCCTGAGGATGATCGGCCTTGTGCTTTCATAGAGCGTGGATGCTATCCCTTAAGCTCTATCTTGATATCTACATCATCGCTGATGGCTTTGTCCTTAGCTACACCTAGTAGCCCTGAACCGTACTTGATGTCCCAGTCTGTTCTGTTAATCGTAAACTCTGGAGTCACCGCTGAGAATCCACCGTCCGTAGAGACTGTAGCTGGAATCGTGATGCTCTTAGTCTTGCCGTTCATCGTCAGATTACCAGTGATCTGGTGCGTGATGCCTGAGTCTGAATTTTCTACTTTGCGGCTGTCTACCACTTCAAACTTAGCAGTAGGATTAGCTTCGACCTCAAAGAAATCGGCATTTTTGAGGTGACCTTCTAGGTCAGCTTTCTTTTGACCTTCTAGGTCAGTTACTGTGAGGCTTGTCATATCGATGACAAAATCTCCCGATGCGATGTTACCATCCTTCACTTGGAGCTCTCCGCTCTTCACCTTAAATGTTCCAGTGTGCTTACCGGCAACCTTGCTACCTGTCCAGTGAATAACGCTAGAGGCAGGATCGATCTTAATGTCAGTAGCTTGTGCGACTCTATCAGCCGTTTCTTGGGCGTCGCTAGCCTCTACTTGGCCTTCTTTTTTACAAGCAGTAGCTAGTACCAATAGAGAAGCGAGAGATAGAAATAAGAATTTTTTCATGATTGAAATCTAAATATGTGTCAGAAAATGTGATTAAAGAGACGTGAAACAAGACATTGAGCAAAAGGTTCACTTTTGGTGTGCCAGCTATCCACATTAATGAATGATCACAACTCTCTTCTCCGACAGACCTATGGCTATGTCTGTAACACTACAAAGAGCAGCTGCGCTATGACAATCTTCATGATCAGCGCTATGGGAAACACCATGCTAAATCCGTAATCGGGTATCCTGTTTCCCGTACGAGACTTAGCAAAATCAAGGATGGCTGGTTGATTACTGACCATGCCCATCAGAAAGCTGAAGGGTATCCGAAGTAGCTTATAGCCTATCAGAAGCGTAATGAACGCTGTGCACAGACTGATGATGCTACCTCCGAGAAAGATCTGCAAGCCTTCAGCGGAGAGCGACTCTACAAATCCGTTGCCACTCTTGACTCCTATAGCGGATAGCAAAAAGATAAGACCGATCTGCTCTAGTGTGACATTGGCGCCGTATGGCAAGGTCCAGACTATGGGACCTGTACGACGTAGTGTACCAAGCAGCAGACCTATGATGAGCGGGCCACCGGCATATCCAAGCTTGAGATTTATCGATGGGCTCAGTGTAAGCTCAATACTGCCTAGGAGTAGACCAAGTCCTATGCCCAAGCCAAATGAGAATAGATTTACCTGACTTGATCGCTGATAGCTATCCCCAAAGTAGGCAGATAGCCTCTTCAGATCTTTGCGAGAGGCGATAAATCTGATCCTGTCTCCCAGCTCCAGCACAGTATGACCATGTGCCAGCATGTCCACGTCACCTCGTCTGATACGTGTGATGACAGCATCAAACTTAGCAGCAAGATTGAGCGAGGCCAGTGACCTACCAGCCAAGCGAGAGTTGCTCACAAATATCCTGCGCACATCATAGTGCCTGCGATCATAGCTCAGTCCTGAGTCGACTGCGCGTCCGAGAACCGCGATGGCAGCGCTGATTTCTTTTTTAGCGCCCACGATCATAAGCTGATCTCCCATCTCAAATTTCCACTCCCAGTGCGCAAGTGACACTTGCTCTCCCCGCATGACCCTTCCATAATTGAGCTGAAAATCGTGCTCCTTGGAGACTTCACGTAGAGACCTTCCCAGGACATCTGGACTGGTGATCTCCACGGACTGGCTCGTCAGATCTTCTCCTAGGGGATACTCACTTCTCAGCTTCTTGCTCTCATCATTGTAATTGATCTTAAAGAGTCGCTCCATGAGTACGATAGCGATGATGGCCGCCATCACGCCCATAGGATAGGAATACGTATAGCCTAGGGCCACATCACTAGTGAGCGCCGTAGCTTCCGTCTCAGAATATGCATTGGTAATGAACTCAATCACACCCGCCATGGCAGCCGTATTAGTACTGCTACCTGCGTACATACCTGTGACCGTCCCAGAACTGAAATCCCACAGAAAGAAAAGCCCCGTAGCGATCAATCCCGTGAGACTGAGCATCGCTACAATAAATACAAAATCGCGAAGGCCATTTTTCTTATACGATCTGAAAAATGCGGGACCAGAGCGCAGACCTATACTGTACACGTAGATGGACAAGCCGAGGATAAATACGATGTCAGGTATCTTAAACGCTGGATTGATCGCTCCTATGGCGAGTCCTGTAAATAGTACAGCAGCTACTCCCAGACTACTACCACCCACCTTGATACTCCCGATCAAGTAGCCGAGCGAAGCCACTACAAATAAGAGTAAAACAGGATTGGTACTCAAAATTTCTGACATAGCCCAGAGCAAAACTAGATAGTCGCCAAGAAAAGAAATTACACAGAAAACTTATACTGTGAAAATCCTCAGAGGCGATTTATAATGATCAATGATGAAGTAGTCAAAAAGAGAGTATGGCGGTAATTAGTTCAACGGATCTTTTAAAAACTGTGTACATTGTAACTGATCTACATATCACCTTGTGTAATGACACCTGTACTTACCTGCTCGTGAAATTGACTAGGTCGACTTATCTTTAAGCCATGCAGAAAGCACAGACACTACGATTGATCATACTAGGGGTGATAGCCACCGTGATGATCACGGCTTGCGCCAAAAAAGAAGACCTAGGACCAGCCATACCCAATAGCGGCTACGGAGCTGGAAGTGGTGATAAGAAAGAGCTCGATGGTAAGAGAATCTACAAGCTCAACTGTATCACATGCCACGGAGCGAAGGGCAATATGGGTGCAAGCGGAGCACATGATCTCACAGAAAGCACGCTTTCCCTCAAAGAGCGCATCAATGTAATCACCAACGGCAGAGAACAAATGGCCGCCTACGAGGGTGTGCTTTCCAAGGAGCAAATCAAAGCCGTGGCTAAGTACGTCGAGACCTTCCGCGAATAGCAGACGGCAACATCAATAAACGATCAGTTTCTGAGTCGTCCTATGGCCTATCTGCACGAGATACATGCCTGCAGGCCAGTCAGAAACTTCCATGTAGCACGCACCACCAGACATGGCTAGCTTGGTCATGACTCTATGGCCTGATATATCGTATACAGAGATATCTACCGCTTCAGCGGCTTCCCACTTGAGTAGTACTAGCTCATCAGATGGATTAGGCGATATAGACATCGGAATCTCCTGCAGATCGATCGTAGAAGTGAGCAGATCACAATAGTTAGAGTCGGGCTCGCGCTCTATCCATCCCTGCGGGCTTAGTTCTCTACCGTCAAATGCCTCATAGTCCACAGGAAAACGCTGCAAGCGAAAAGTAAGATTCTGATTGATCAATAGAGAGTCGCCCTGCGCAGCAGGAGCACCCGCTCTCAGTGGTGTGATATACTCCCAGACCACCTCACCGTCTTGCGATATCTCACAGCTGTAGCCTGTACGTCCTGCGCAGAGTAAGTAATTTCCATTAGGGAGATACTGCGTGCTGCTGAGACCAGTAGACCACAGTCGCTGCGGCTCTGGATGACGTATCGTCTCTAGGAAGGTCATAGGTAGATACTGCTCCTCATCTATGGGATATCCCCACTCATACATGTCAAATGTATTCAATATCACATTAGCTTCACTGATGTCTGGCTCCACCTGATTATTAAATACACTGATCTGCCCATACAGAGGGTCAAATCGATCAAGCCACGGATCATCGATCCACCGTGCATCATGCTGATTAAATAGTTGCTGATCTGAGCTATCGCCTTGATCATAATTGGCTACATTGCCCCAGCGCCACATCAGATCTCCCCCTCTGCCGCTGTTACCACCTGTACTACTAGCAGCCTCAGAGGTAGTGGTACTATGGTCTATCACCATGATCTCAGAAAAGAACGGTGAGCTCAGCAGGATCAGTTGATTCTCAGCGTCATAGTCAATAGAGTTAGCATGAAACCAATCGGGATTGGCATCGTCATCGATATTGATATCTATCAGTTCTGGATGGTCGGCGATGACGCCATGATTTGCTTTGGTACTATCGTAGTCCTGAATCATGTGATCCCATAGATGCCAACTCCAGATGATATCATCCGTCTCTGGGTCTACCTGCAAGATCATATCTGGCCAGATCTCCTCATCGAGCATGGAAGTATCACGCCCTAGGGCGATAGCCTCAGCTCGTGTCTTTCGTTCCCACGCGATCATGAGTATGGTACCGTCCTCCAGGGGTTCTATATCGTGATGCAGTCTCTCGGTGCTATCATTGAGTGTGAAGCTCCAGAGGAGGTCATTGTCCCAGGACCTTATTTCTACGCTTTCGCCAGCACCGCCTGCTCGGATCGGATCGCCAGTAAGTGAGGCTGCTCTGCTGGTCTTGATCAGCCGTCCATCTGGCATGAGATAGGCCGTGTTACCTGGGCGTCGGTCGTCAGCATCTGTCCATGTATGTACGATTTCACCACAGTTGTCCAGTAGATAGACGTTAGGTTGATTGTGCGGATAGATCAGATTATATCCGTCATAGGTCTTTGCAACATGGTAACTGATGAGACCGACTGTATTTTGCGCGAAAGCGCCCCCCATCACACCACAGATCAGAAAAGTCAAGACATACTTCATAGATAGAAAATATGTAGCAAATCTAGTGCAATCCTCATAGCTCTTGGCTTTGATAAGAGGTGTATATGCCTTTCGGCAAAATGCGAGACAGCCTATTGCTCTACCCGAGAATGATCCACGATTACCCAGTGATCTAGTGGTGCTGTGTCCAGCAAATGCCAGAATGTCGCCTCACATGACTTGACATGATCTGCTCCATAGCTGCGACCTTTGTGCTTAAAATTACCAAGTAGATGAAAAGCGGATATATCATAGATGGCTGTAGATCAGCATTTGGAAAATTTGGAGGTACGCTATCTCCTGTACGGACGGATGATCTGGCAGCCCACGTACTCAAGGCTCTCGTTGCACGCCACCCATCTATGGATCCTGCAGCTATAGGCGATGTCATACTTGGATGTGCTAATCAGGCTGGAGAAGACAATAGAAATGTGGCGCGGATGGCTCTACTCCTGGCAGATCTACCGTGGTCTGTACCTGGCGAAACTGTGAATAGACTATGCGCATCTGGCATGAGCTCGATCGTACACGCTCATAGAGCTATCGCAGCGGGAGAGGACGATGTATATATCAGTGGTGGCGTAGAGCACATGACACGCGGACCATGGGTCATCTCCAAGGTCAGCAAAGCCTACGGTAGAGATGCGCAGATGCATGATAGCAGTTTTGGCTGGAGATTTGTCAATCCGCGGATGGAAGCACTCTATGGTACAGAAGGCATGGGTCAAACTGCTGAAAATCTGGCTGAACTCTACGATATCTCGAGAGAGGATCAAGATGCATTTGCGCTCAGATCACAGCAGAAGGCCTCTGCTGCTCAAGCCAGCGGCCGCCTTGCCGAAGAGATCATCCCTATCAGTATTCCTCGACGAAAGCAAGAGCCACTGATCTTTGACCAAGACGAATTTGTCCGTGGCAACAGCACACTAGAAGGACTCGCTAAGCTTCGCACGGCCTTCAAAGCCGTGGGCGGCACCGTCACTGCTGGTAATGCCTCTGGTCTCAATGATGGGGCAGCCGCAGTGCTCATAGCCAGCGAGCAAGGAATCAAGGATCATGGTCTCACGCCCCTTGCGCGTATAGTTGCAAGCGCCGTATCTGGAGTGGAGCCGCGTATCATGGGCATAGGACCAGTACATGCCTCCGCCCTAGCACTGAAGCGAGCAGGTCTCAGCCTGAGCGATATGGATATCATAGAGCTCAATGAAGCATTTGCCGCTCAGTCTCTGGCATGCACTCGTGAGATGGGCCTAGCAGATGATGACCCACGCGTCAATATCCACGGTGGAGCCATCTCCATAGGTCATCCTCTAGGAGCCTCAGGTACACGTATCACACACACCGCTGCGCTAAGTCTCTCTCAGTCTTCTGGAAGATATGCGCTCTGCACTATGTGCGTAGGTGTGGGGCAAGGCTACGCTGTCATACTCGAAAAAGCATAATCTCCACCTCATGACACCAGCAGATATCGTAGCAGAGATGATGTCTCATGACCAGTATAGCCACTGGCTCGGTGCGGAGGTATCGCGCATAGAGCTGGGACTGTGCGATCTGCTCATGACCGTGAGGCCTGAGATGTGCAATGGTATGAAGATAGCTCATGGCGGTATCAGCTACAGCCTAGCAGATAGCGCATTTGCCTTTGCGTGCAATAGCCATGGCCGACTGGCTGTAAGTATAGAGAGTTCTATCTCTCACTTCCAGGCGGTCCAGATCGGTGATGAGTTGCGGGCCCAGGCACGTGAAGTCCATCGCAGTCACAAGACGGGTCGCTATGAGGTGCATGTTTATAATCAGGAGGAGGACTTAGTAGCACTATTTCTGGGGACTTGCTATATCAGGTCATCGGAGTGGTGAGTAGAGTACTGCAGCTAAGGTTCCAGGGCTGAGTTGACAATTTACTGTAAATTGTATTTGCTTTTTTTCGTTTCCGCGCAGCGCTCACTATACATCTGGCTTCACATTCGTACTGACGGCTCAGCACTTTGCGCACGGCTATCTTATCTGATGAAGATTTCCGAGGCAAAACGTCTCAAGGTCGCGTGGTCCTATGTAGCTAATTGACAGCTTACTGTAAATTGTATTTCTCCACTGTCCAACTGTGATACGTCCTACGACAAGACCTAAACTGAGCAGTGCTCAACAGCTATCTGACAGCTTACTGTAAACTGTATTTCTCTACTGTCCGACTGTGATACGTCCCACGACGACCCTAGGCCGAGCAGTACTCAACAGCTATCTGACAGCTTACTGTAATTTGTACTTCTATCCTAGTAGACTCTGATGACAATCCGCTGCCGCTCACTATTTCAAAGCAACTTGACAGCTTGCTAGATACTACTATTCTTCCTTATTTGGCTCCGAAAGCCAAGGAGCGTTGAATTCAGATTGCAGATGTGTCCATAGCAAGCTGACAGCTTACTGTAAATTGTATTTCTCTACTGTCCGACTGTGATACGTCCCACGACGACCCTAGGCCGAGCAGTACTCAACAGCTATCTGACAGCTTACCGTAAACTGTCATTTAATCTCACGGAGCACAGCATCTGAGCGAGCTTGCGATGCACCACAGTTCGCTCACATTGCACTGCAAGACGTGCCTCTTATCACCTCATTAAAACCTCAAGTAGTAAGAGATAGTACCCCACACGGTTAGTGTATCATCTACTGAAAAGAGTGAATCATAGCGCGCGTCCGTACCCAGCTCTATCTTGGACTTATCATTCCCGTAGTATCCCAGCGCAGGGATCACACGCAGCTCTGTCGAAAAATCACCGCTTGACCATTGATGCAATTTCTCAGTTGCCAATTTCAGATAGAGCTCTCGAGGATCCAACTCTAAGCCATCAAGTGGCACCTGAACACTGAGTCTATACCGCAATCGGTATGACACTCCACCATCTGGCGCAAATGTCTGATCTGTGCGAAGGCGGTGACCAATTCGGTACTTACTCATCGTCCTAGTCCAGCTCACCTGCTGAATGGCACGATGGACGATGTCTTCCTTCACTGATCTAAATAAATAGCCTACAGCCAGACGTGTTCCGCCTCGTAGACGGTATTCCACGATTCCCGTGAGATCCGTGAGAGAGTATTCAAATTTTGAGTCGTCTTGACCTACTCCCTCTCGCAGGAGCCGTGTCTGTACGGATCCAGCTATAGACAGATGATCTGATATCTCCGTACTGAGGACTACCTTGGGCAAGACGCCGATATCGAGCTGCGTCTGGCCATAGCCGCTATGAAGGATCATGATAAAGAAAACTGATACTGCGACTCTCATCAGTAGTCCATGTGGTCAGATAATGATCGTACGAGCATAGCCTCGCGTACTATGCTTCCATCCAGTTTCAGCAACAGCTCATAGCGCTCGGTATCATCCTTATGTCCGTGTCTTGCTCGTACGACGAGCTCATACTTCACGCTTAGATCATCTGTAGGCGAACTCCTTATCAGCGCATTCTTGATAGCCACACTCGTACCAGCCCATTGCTCTTGGCATCTTCTCACGCTATATCGCTGGTATCTCGTGCTCAGCGATTTCTGCAGTATCTCCATCAGATCGAGAGGGAGCTTCGCAAATTTTCTCAAGATCTCTACATCTTGCAAGGATCCATCTTGATCAAATTCTATGCTCGTACACTGATCATTTATTTTTCCTTTCCACTCGTAGCTAGTTCCTTGATTTGATATTTCTCTGTACCAGCGTCCTACAAGCAGGGAATCCACAGCGTGTATAAAGTCAACTGCTGCTGCAGGTACTTGCTCTACATCAGTTTTCTCTTCCTTTTCGTATTTAATCTGAGCAGTACTCCACCCTATGGCTATACAGCATAGAGCTACGGTAAGACTTAATCGTATCGGTACCATATATTGTAGAAGTCAATGAGTATCTCTCGTACATTGCTCCATTAATCGAGGTTCGGCGATCTGGCGGCGATAAGTGGATACAGCTCTATCGAGTCTGACTCGTGCCGCCTTGATGTTGGTCTATTCACCCTGTGCCTGACTGTAGCAACGCTTTCCTTGGAAGTAGTAGAGATTCTCCAGTTTGATGAAGTTGAGACCGCACTTTTCCAACTCATCACAAAGCGTGATGATGCTTCTGTAGGTGCAGATATCCTCGAGATAAGCTTTACCTTTTGCCTCTGGCTCTAGCATCTCTTTAGCTACAAATCTGCAGCGCCAGTGGTCTGTGTGGAAGGTCTCGTCTCGACCGTCAGGATAGACTTTCACACCACGATTGGTGATCATCTTTAGGACCAGATTTTCAGCTTCTAGAGCCTCTAGCATCTTACCCAGTTTGTCTGCGTCTCTGTCTCCTTCTTTCCAGTCCAAAAACATGTCTACACCGACTAGAGCTTTGGGTACATCCTTATGAGTATCTACGTCAATGGTGATCTTGTGGCTTGTAGGCTTAGTGACGTTCAGCTTTTTGGGCTCTCTACCCAGGCGATCTATGATAGCTTGGGCAAACTCTGCAGTACCTACAAGCTCACGTGTATGATCGCTACGCATATCTCCTGTATGCACTCCATCCTCGATCGTGCAATACAAGGCACTGAGAATCTTTTCTGCATACTCTGGCATATTGAGATGCACTAGCATCATACAGGCGCCATGGATGAGGCCACTGGGATTTGCTATATTCTTCCCAGCAATATCGGGCGCTGATCCGTGTATCGCTTCAAACATAGAGAACTCCGTCCCTACATTGGCGCTACCGCCTAGGCCCACAGAACCAGCGATCTCAGCTGTGATATCGGAAATGATGTCTCCATATAGATTGAGCGTCACGATGATATCAAATTGCTCTGGATTATTCGCTATTCGCGCAGATCCTATATCGATGATGTAATGGTCACTTTCTATATCGGGATATTCCTTACTCATCTTATCAAAGATGGCGTGAAACATGCCGTCCGTCTGTTTCATAATATTATCCTTGGACATGCACGTCACCTTCTTCCGACCATAAGCGCGAGCATATTCAAAGGCATATCGTACGATCTTTTCACAGCCTGGACGCGATACCAGCTTCAGACACTGGACTACCTCTTGTGTCTGCTGATGCTCGATGCCAGCGTAGAGATCCTCTTCATTTTCTCGGATCACTACGATATCCATATCTGGAAATGTGGTCTCGATGAATGGCGCTAGTGACTTTACGGGACGTACATTGGCAAATAAGCCCATGCTCTTACGGATCGTGACATTCAGACTTTTATAGCCACCACCCTGAGGTGTAGTGATGGGCCCTTTAAGAAAGACACCATTTTTAGCCATAGCCGCCCAGGCCTCTTTGGTAATTCCAGAAGAGTGACCTGAGAGATATGCCTCCTTGCCTACACTGATGTAATCATATGCTAGGGGTGCTCCCGCTGCATCAAGCACCTTGATACATGCTTCTGTGATTTCAGGACCTATTCCATCGCCCTTTGCTACTGTGATTCTCCGATCTGCCATACTTATTATTCTTAGATAGTAAAGGTAATACGTGAGATAGCCACGATAGTTGAATCTACATTGATAACTGCATTCTACTCTCTGAACTGCTTCCAAGAAAGAAGACTTGAGGTATGCCCTCAAGTCTTCTTTTCTCTATCTATCAATAGTACTTCCTGATCAGTCTTTGATCAGCATCAATCAGTCAGTGTATACGTAGCGCCAAGATATATATTCCTGCCCATGACTGGGCCCCACACTATCGCACTATCAAAGTGATCACCAAAGGGATCTGCAGCAGCTATGATCGGATCTTGCTGTCTGAAGTCAAGTATGTTTTCAGCTCCCACATACACAGACCATTTGCTGCCCCAGTCTTTACGTATCTGAGCATTGACTAGTACAAAGTCTGGACTAAATTGATCTCGCTGAAATTCCCGAGGACTTGATCCGGTAAATGGCAGTCGCTTATTTCCCTGCCAGTTGACGGTAAGATCAAATTGCCAAGACTGTAGAGTCTCATAGGCTACATTGACAAATGCACGCTGCTGAGCCACAAAGGGCCTGCGCAGGAGTCGTCCATCATAAGTGGACTTGACATCGTAGTACCTGTAAGCCAGTCTCACATCGAGTCTCTCTGCTAGCTCATAATCCATTTGCGCTTGAGCGCTCCAGCTGTAGCTCTTCCCATCTAGGTTAGAAAAAACTATCTCCTGAGGATCCCTGTCTAGATTCACCACGATCTGATTAGTAAAGTGTGTACGGAAAAGATCTAGACCGAGAGTCGCATCCCTGCCGGCAACACGAAAATCGTGGGTCATACTTGCACCTATATTCCATGCCACCTCCGCTTCTAAGCCATGAGGAAGATCAGGATCATTGCCTTCTATCACTACAGATCGGCTAGATGCCAGCAAGCTATAATTTTCAGCAAATATCTGAGCCGTCCTCTGCCCTCTCCCCATGCTGAGACGCAGGATGGTCTCATCCGTAGCGGCATATCGCAAGTGTAGACGAGGAGTGACGAAGACTCCGTAGAGATTGTGCTGATCTATCCTCAGACCCGCAGTCGCGCTGAAGTCACCCTCATTATCGTAGTGATACTCAGCAAATATGCCTGGGATGATCTCTTTAAAATCATAACTAGCCACATTCTCAGAAGTCAGACCTATACGCTCATCAAAGTCATCATAGTACATACTCACACCTGTGCGCAAGCCGTGATTGACATTCCAAAGTATGGTCTCATAGATAAAATTGCCATAGAGACTCGTCTGTGTAGCATCATATGGTCTCAGGCCATAGAAGCTCGTCTGATTGTGTGAGCTCATTGCCATCTGTACTCCGAAGGATCTCCAGGGTATATCTTCCCAAACTCTGCCACCTTTGATAAAAGCGTCCAACCTACGTACTTCCAGGCCATAGCCCCAAGCCTCCGTGCTACCCTTCATGGCAGGACGAAAGTCCATCTGCCCCCCTTGGCTGTTCATGTAACTACCCTTGATACCAGCTTGAGCTTGCCACTCTCCTCCATCATATTTCCACCTATGTAGACCCGTGTAGACGGTGCGCAGCGGCACATCTAGAAATCCATCGCCGTTGACATCCCTCCGCTGCTGATTAGACTTAGCGTGTAGGAGTGTCGCGGCAGACAGATCGCTACCTTCTATTTGATGTCGCATGCTCACGTTAGCTTCTAGCCGCTGGATCATATTAGCATAGACATTAATCGTCAGAGGCTTCATATCCGTAGGCTTATGTAGCTCTGTATTGATCTGGCCCGTCATGCTCTCGTAGCCGTTGATCACCGAGCCCGTGCCTTTATTGAGCTGTATGCTTTGAATCCATACTCCTGGAGTAAACTCCAGTCCATAGCCAGACATGAGTCCTCGCACCTCTGGTATGAGCTCACGGGTGATCTGAATGTTGGGACCCGATAGGCCAAGCATCTCGATTTGCCTTGTGCCGGTAATAGCATCCGTAAAGGAGACATCTATACTCGGATTGGTCTCAAAACTCTCACTGAGATTACAGCAGGCAGCTTTGCGCAACTCTTTTTCTGTGATGACTTCCACCTTGCGAGTATCTACAGAGGAGATGCTGATGGATCTGCGCCTGAATCGTACTACCACTTCCTCTAGCTTCACAGAGCTCTCCATGACTAGACTGAGCTCTGAGTCAGAGGCACTCACGATCAGACTGTCTTGACCATAGCCTACATAGCTTACTACGAGCAGCTGACCCACATGATGAGCTATCTGGAATCGCCCTTCTGCATCTGTAGACGTAGCTACGGACAGTGTTGGATAGTAGACATTTACTCCCACGAGTGGTACCTCTACCCCATCATCTATCTCCACTACTTTGCCCTGTAAGAGTGACTGCGCGATGGCGATATCACAGTTTGCTATGGATATAAGAACTAGGAGTAGTATTCGGAGTATACTAGTGGATCTCAATGCTCTTATCTCTGTATCGGCAGCAAGCCGGTAATGAGGAGTATGATTCATCGGTAGCTGCTACGCCCGCAGCATCATGTCCGGCGTTCGCTACGGCTTCTGCAATTTGCTGCTCATTGACCTTGGCAGTCTGATAGACAACTTTGAGCTTCTGAGCTTTTTTGTCCCATGTAGCGATTTTCACACCCTTGACCAGAGCAGCTTTTTCTATTCTGCGTTTGCAGTCGCCACATACACCAGCGACGTCCAGTGTACAAGTTTCAATTTTCTTGACCTTAGCAGGCTTTTGGGCAATAGCCCCCGTACTGCCAAATACGGCGATAAGTAATATCAGTGCATATTTCATAAGAGTATATTTCTATGGATTGATGATAAATTTAACACAGTATGGTGCCCAGGCACCCCGTGCTCTATCAACCATAGAAAGTCAAACTACCCATACGCACGCGCACCGCTTGACCACTGAGCGAGTAGGAGTCATCTGAGGACATCACCACAGACTCAGTGGATATCAAGTCTATGGAGAGGCCTTTCGGCCAAATGCGTGCTGTCAGTACATCCAATGCCTCAGGACTAGACTCATATATCTGGTCCTGATCTGTAATCTCGACATCTCGATCTGAGCAGCAATTCCCCTCAGGCTGGCAGGGATCATTGCTACAACACCCCTGGTCTTCTGAGTCAAACAACTCCAGCGAAAGCGCTGCAAGCTGATCTCCACAATAGTGCAAGCTCACTGGTAGCACACCTGTACCGATCGAGAATAGACCGATAAAGAAAAATAAGGTGGTCCTATGTGCTAGACATCGCATGAGATAATGTATAACGAAGTTACGATAATTTAGTTCCACGTATACGACCCCTGTGGTAAGTGGCTGTAACAGAGAGACTATCGCTTGATGAATACTTCACATATCTAACTATCCAAATAATATTTTATTTTTTTGAGCTATCATGAACTCTGGTCAACTTGCTGACGTTATACGCCGACAACCTTTAACACATTAAAAATTTTAACCATGATCAGAAGAAGATTCGTAAGGAGCTTCTTGGTGCCAGCACCACTTGCTCCGATTTCGCGGACTAGTCAACTCAACTAGTCTTTCACAACACGTAATGAAGAGAGGGCTTGCCTGCGGGTGGCCCTCTTTTTTTGTCTCATAGCGAACTGATGAGGAAAGAATCACTCTGGTCGAGCAAGATTACCATACCTTAATGTATTCTAAAAGCCACAACGATCGCAACACTCTCCGAATCTATGCATATAGTAAAGAGAAAAGCTGCTAAACCTATGAATACATCAATTGCCAATTTTTACAAATCGTATACCTCCTTAGGCTTGGCAGGTCTGTGTCTCATGATCATGCTTTGCTCAGGTGATAGTCGTTTCTACGAGCCACTAGAAATCAAAACACAGGCCAATGATATCAGCATCATCAAGAATAAAGGCCAATTTGACACAGAGGCCGAGTACCGTCTACGCCTCAAGGCGGCTCAGATGGACTTTCACCAGGATCATATCCTTACCGTACTTCGTGATCCTGCTGAAGCAGGCCGACATGCACACGCTCACTCCCATGGTGAAGGCCATGAGCTAGAGCACGAGATCTCTCACTATCACGGTGTGGTACATCGCTTTCTTGGAGCTCGCACGGCTGCGATAAAGCCAGCAGGCAAGAAGAATTATTTCCACAATTATTTCTATGGCAGCGGCCCTAGCGACTGGTACAGTCAAGTACCGCTGTATCAGTCACTCACATATCAGGGACTGTATGAGGATATCGACCTCAGCTACTATGAGAGTGGCGGACATCTCAAGTGGGACTTCATCATCTCACCTGGTGCAGATCCTGCAGACATACGCATAGCTATAGAGCATGCTGATGAGGTTTCCCTCAAAAGCGGCCGCCTCCACATCCTTACTAGTGTCAATGAGATGATCGAGCAGCGTCCTGTGGCATATCAGCTCATAGATGACGTGAAGGTCAGAGTGAATTGTCACTACGTTCTACAAGATGATGTACTCAGCTATGCCTTTCCACAGGGCTATGATAGAAATCGAGAACTCATCATAGACCCTACCTTGATTTTTGCTTCTTACAGTGGTGCACCTGGTGACAATTGGGGTACTACGGCCACATTTGACGAAGAAGGTAATATGTATGGCGGTGGATTTGCCTTTGGAGGCTATCCTACTACCATAGGCGCTTCCCAAAGGACTAATGCTGGTGGATCCACTGATATGGGGATAAGTAAGATCTCCGCGGATGGCTCGTCATTTGTCTATAGCACATTTATCGGCGGGAGGGATGCTGAGGCACCCCATAGTATGATCGTCAATTCCAGAGGCGAGCTCGTTGTATTTGGAACCTCTGGCTCCACCAACTATCCTATCACTTCTGGAGCCTATGATCGGACATACAATGGAGGCAATACCGAATCGATTAATGGAATCTCTTATCTCAACGGGTCTGACATGGTGATCACTGTGCTCAGCGCTGATGGTAGCGCTCTAGTAGGATCCAGCTACTACGGTGGGTCAGCTAATGATGGTCTTAATACCAATTTCTTTGTAGACTTGAACTATGGAGATCAATTTCGTGGTGAGGTCGTACTAGATCAAGCAGATAATATCTACATAGCCAGTGTCACCAACAGTGATGATATAGATGTGCTAGGAGGTACGGATCTAGTGCTCAATGATGGTGGCAACAGCGAGAGCGACGGTATCTATGCTAGTTTCACTCCCGATGTCAGTGGTCTGAGATTTGCAGGATACTTAGGCGGTCGCTCTGCGGACTGGTGCACATCTATCAAAGTGACAGAAGCGGAAGGTAGCACAGATCTTTACGTTGCTGGATCTACAGCAAGCTCCAATTTCCCTGCAGATCCTACAGCGATCAATCCGAGTCTTCGCGGAGAGATGGATGCATTTGTCAGTCGTATCAGCGGCACAGGTGCCATACTCAATGGTTCCTACTTTGGCACTGGTGGCGCGGACTTTGGGTATTTTGTTGAGATAGATCAGAATGGGGATATCTACATTCTAGGACAAGTGGGGAGGACAGATTATCCGCGGACTGCTGGTGTATTTTTTAATGCCAACAGCACTACATTTATCCACGCCATGTCACCCGACTTGAGCACCACGAGAATCTCTACACAGGTAGGGAATGGTCAGGGGCTTCGAGGGGAGCTAGTCCCTACGGCCTTTCTTGTGGATAACTGTGATAGAGTCTACGTGAGTGGCTGGGGTGGCTCTACTAATGGTGACTTTGCTTTTCAAAGCTATCCCATCAGTTCGGACGCATTTCAGAGAAATACGGACGGTGGTGACTTTTACCTGATCGTACTAGGTCCACAGATGGAAGATCTAGAGTATGGATCCTATTTTGGCGGAGACCAATCCGCAGAGCACGTGGATGGTGGTACGAGTAGATTTGATAAACAAGGCATCGTCTATCAGGCAGTGTGCGCAGGCTGCGGAGGCAATAGCGATTTCCCTACTACTGGCGGTAGCGTATCTCCTGGCAATGGCGCAACTAATTGTAATCTCGGCGTATTTAAGTTTGACTTTGAGCTGGCGGATATCAATATCAATGCCATAGCAGAGCCATCAGCTGCAGGCTGTATACCACTAGAAGTCGAGTTTCTCAATTTCACCAGTGGCGCAGCTAACTTCCGCTGGGACTTTGGCGATGGCACGATCAGCACAGAGCGAAATCCCACTCACACTTATACAGAACTAGGAGAATTTGAAGTCACACTCATCGCTCGCGGCAATGAGGACTGCGTGGAGCCAGATACGCTAGAGCTGCTCGTAGAAGTATTTCCTCAGTTGACAGATACGGTATTGTCCTTCCGAAGCTGCGGTGCACTAGATACTCTGATCAGCTCTACACAGAGCGGAAGCAATGTGGATTATATATGGTCTACAGGTGCGACTACCGAGAGCATTACTGTATCAGAAACTGGCATCTACTGGGTATCCAGCGATGGTAATAATGGCTGTGCAGTACGAGATAGTTTTCTGGTAGAGATCGTAACCGATCTATCTACTAATAATGTGATTGATCTCTGCCAAGGCGGCGACACGCTACTTGCTAGCAGCTTTGCCGTAGGAGGTGCTGCTTATCTATGGAATGACGGCAGTACTACTAGCACGATCACCGTCAATGAGGCTGGACTCTACCATGTCAGTACATTTCGAGAGGGTGAGTGCACGCGATTTGATACGTTCAGAGTTGTGATAGTGCCGCCCGTACCCAACATTCAACTCACGGAACTGTGTGAAGGGGATGTAATCGAGATAGCATCTAGCGTAGCAGACCTTGGCTATGACTATCAGTGGGACTCCGGAGAGACTAGCCCTGAAATATCCATCACCGAAAGCGGACAATTCACCGTCATCAGTACCCTTCCAGGTGAGTGCACTGTAGTAGATAATTTTTTGGTATCATTCACAGACACATTCAGCACATTGACATTCACTGGTCTGTGCCTAGAGCAGGACACTATCCTCTCCTCCTCTATTGACGATCCATCTGCGCGCTACCTATGGAATGATGGGAGCACGGACAGAAGCATTGAAATCACGAGCGGTGGTACATACGTCGTCTACACAGAATTTCAAAACTGTGATTTTCTTGATTCCTTTGTCGTAGCACAAGAGGAGCTGGCTGTAGAATTTTCTACACAGAATCTCTCTTGCGATCTAGAGCAAGGTGGTGAAATCAACATCACGAGACTCAGTGGGATCGAACCACTCAGCTATAGTCTTGATGGAATCAGCTTTACAGAGGAGAATCCGATTACCAACATCCCTGCTGGTGACTACACACTTACTGTGCGTGATGATATAGGCTGCTTCATCACTAGATCATTCACTATAGACACGCCCATACTCGCAGATGTAACTCTCGGACCAGATATCACCATATCCCTCAGCAACTCTGCTGTGCTGCAAGCATCACTAGGAATACCGCTCGATCAAGTAGACACCATCAATTGGTCACCAGAGACACTCGGATGCTCAGGAGACTGTCTCTCCCAAGAGGTGCGTCCACTAGTGGATACGGAGTACGGCATATATGTAGAGACGGTGGATGGGTGTCCCGCTGAAGCTCGGATACAAGTCGCAGTAGAGTTTACAGAAGACATCTATGTGCCCAATGTATTTTCTCCCAATGGTGATGGACTCAATGATCTATTCTACGTATATGGTAAGAGTAGCATCGTACAGCAGCTCAATGCCTTCAAAGTGTATGATCGCTGGGGTAATCTGATGTGGTCTGTGGATGAATTTCAGCCCAATGATCCTACCACTGCATGGAATGGACAATTCAAAGAAGAGGAGCTCAATCCTGCTGTATTTGTATGGACTGTGGAGGTGGAGTACATTAATGGTGAAGTGCGTACCCTCAGCGGTGATGTCACTCTTGTGCGATAGACTGCAAGCTTCATGACTGATCTATGATTGAGAGTGTGCAAATTGATATGAGCACGTAATCAAGCAGTAGTCATAGTGTCTGCCTTGAGGCCTCAAAAAGTCTCGGGTACCTAGCAGTGGCTAAGTATCTGTAAAATCATGATACGCAAAGCTCGGATCACACGCAAATCTTTACCTCAGTCTACATTCTCGGTGTAGGAACAGGCGTATGAGACTCGTCTGGCATTCCATGGATAGATTATATCTTTGACCAGCAGTGAAAGGCTGCGCTATCTTTACATTTATAATCAAGAGTCATAGACCCATGGGTAAAGGAGATAAAAGAACGAAGAAAGGCAAGATCGTCAATAAGTCTTACGGCAAGAAGCGTAATAGAAAGAACCAAGCGACTGAAAGCAAGCAAAAGATAAGCCCATCCAGCTAGGATTGCTAGCAGCTCAGTCTCTGCTCTATCTCTCTAGGAAGACACCGTAGGTAACTGGCTCAGAATAGTTTAGCTAGGTCTGAAACGTAGTCAACATGTCCACGTGATATCGCATCTTGTGTACGTCTAGACGGCGTCCCATACCTTGATGTGTCTACCAGAAATACATAGCCCAAGTACCCTCTACTTAGGCCCTATCATATCTTCTGGCCGTACCCATTGATCAAATTGCTCTCCCGTGAGATACTCTAGTGATAGAGCCGCTTGCCTCAGGGTAGTGCCTTCTTTGTAGGCCTTCTTAGCTATGGTAGCTGCCTTGTCGTAGCCGATGTGAGTATTGAGCGCGGTGACGAGCATGAGGCTGTTATCGAGATTCTGTTGTATGCGCTCGTGATTGGGCTGGATGCCACGCAAGCATCTCTCTTCAAATGACTTGGAAGCATCAGCGATCAGCTGTGCGCTCATGAGAAAATTATAGATCATCATGGGCTTGAATACATTGAGCTGAAACTGTCCACTGATACCTCCTACATTGATGGCTACGTCATTACCGAGAACTTGAGCCATGGCCATAGTGAGAGCTTCTACCTGAGTAGGATTTACTTTTCCAGGCATGATGGACGAGCCAGGCTCATTGGATGGAATGATGATTTCGCCGATTCCTGATCTGGGTCCAGAACACAGCATGCGTATATCGTTGGCTATCTTAAAGAGGCTGGCGGCAACTGTCTTGAGGGCTCCGTGGGACTCCACTATGGCATCATGACTTGCCATGGATTCAAATTTGTTTTCGGCAGTCACGAAGTTTTTGCCCGAAAGGGCCGCAATCTCCTCAGCCACAGCTTCAGCATAGCCCACTGGAGTGTTGAGTCCTGTGCCCACTGCCGTACCGCCGAGTGATAACTCAGATATGTGAGCCAGAGTGGCGCGTATGGCACGCAGCCCATGACTGATCTGAGAGACATAAGCAGAAAACTCTTGACCGAGGGTGACTGGCGTGGCGTCCATGAAGTGTGTACGACCTATCTTGACTACGTCTTGAAACTCTATAGCCTTGGCGTGTAGACTATCATGCAACTGTTCTAGTGCAGGAATGGTCTCGTCTACGAGCTTGAGATACGCAGCGATATGCATCGCAGTAGGGAACGTATCATTGGACGATTGGGACTTATTTACATCATCATTGGGATGAAGAAACTTGCTGCTATCCGTAAGACTACCACCCTGTAGCACATGGCCGCGATTAGCTATGACTTCATTGACATTCATGTTGCTCTGTGTGCCGCTACCAGTCTGCCACACCACGAGAGGAAACTGATCATCCAGCTCGCCTGACAGTATCTCATCGCAGACTTGGCCTATCAGCTTTGCCTTGTCATCAGAGAGTACTCCTAGCTTCGCATTGGTCTTAGCTGCTGCTTTCTTGAGATAGGCGTACGCCCTGATGACCTCAGTAGGCATCTGCTGTCCGCCTATAGGGAAGTTCTCTCTGGAGCGCTGTGTCTGTGCACCCCAGTACTTATCTGATGGCACCTCTACTGGCCCTATACTATCTCGCTCTGTACGTGTCTGCATATGTGCGATGTGCTATTGAGTCTCAAAGGTATGATCAGCGACCCGACTGGATATCCATGCCAGCTGAACAATAAGACCGTCAATTGTCTTAGTTATTACAGTGGACTGCATGACTGCAAGCCGCTGTAATTTATTGTAAAATTTTAAAATACCAACAACCATGTCTTTTAAACTGCCAGATCTGCCCTACGCTCATGATGCTCTAGAGCCACATATAGATGCCCGTACCATGGAAATCCATCATGGCAAGCACCATGCTGGATATACTAAAAAACTCAACAGTGCTATAGAAGGCACTGATATGGAGGGAAAAAGCATTGAGGAAATTCTAAAAAATCTGGACATGTCCAATAAGGCTGTCCGCAACAATGGAGGCGGATACTTCAATCACAGTCTCTTCTGGAATGTGATGTCTCCTGATGGTGGCTCTGCGAGCGGTGAGCTCTCAGGTGCAATTGATGATGCATTTGGTAGTATGGATGGCTTTAAGGACAAGCTCAAGTCTGCTGGTGGTGGGCAGTTTGGTAGTGGCTGGGCATGGCTATGCGTGCATCCTGGCGGAAAGTTAGAAATCTGCAGCTCGGCTAATCAAGATAACCCGCTCATGCCTGGAATCGGCTGTGGCGGATACCCGATCCTCGGAGTTGACGTGTGGGAACACGCTTACTACCTCCATTATCAGAATAAGCGCCCCGATTATCTCGCAGCATTTACGGAGGTGATCAACTGGAATCACGTGAGCGAGCTCTACGCTAAGCATAAATAGATCCAAGTGACATCCCCAGTGGGATGATCACACGATGTATCAAGATTGATGAGTGTCCCAGCAATATTGCTGGGGCGCTTTTTTTTTATACATGGGATAGTGGACTGATTGCTCGAAACGAATCAAGCGAAAGTTGGCACGACTTTTGGGTCAACAAGCTTAAATCATTGACCTCATGTTTGCCGTAGGATTACTTATTATTTTCTGTGTGATATTTTGGGAGCAACTTGCTCTACGAGCTAAGCAGTCCTAGCTTACTCCTCTGTCTCTCTAACAGCTCCGTACATCGCTTGCACCTCTTCTAGGCTGTAGATTCCTGTACGTGATTGCTGAAATACAAATTCTTTATCTCCCTGAATCTTGACGTAGTTGAAGCCGTAAGTGCTATTGACACTATCGATTCTATTTTCAAAGATGAATCCCTGCGGATCATCTTCTACAAGCCTGAAGAAAAATCGATTTTGCTTGGCTTCAGATAGTTTTTGCTCTTTGAGTTTCTGGGCGTCACTTTGCACGGCATCGTCCATAGCAACCACGAGCCTAAAATTGTCCTCCCCCACGATCTCTAGCTCTTGGCGAAAAGCGATACCGCGCTTAGTCACTTCGGCTCCAGCTGGCGCATCTATAGTAAGGGGCATTCCATATGACATCAGATCAAGCTGATCTAAATCTGCCGTGGGCTCGCCACATGAAGTCAAGAATAGGGTGATCAGTGTAAGTAGCAGGAAGGTATATTTCATGGTAGGTGGGTAATCAGTGTCAATGATACGTATAATCATACAATGTCGCTACCTATGGAGTTCTGCTCAGGTCTCTCAAAGAAATCATAAAGTCTGACCAGCTACTGAGCAAACAACTGTGTACGATCCTTGAATGCCTTAAATTCTAGTGCATTGCCGCTAGGATCCAAAAAGAACATGGTTGCTTGCTCCCCTACCTCGCCCGCAAATCGGATGTATGGCTCTATGACAAACTGAGTCCCGCGCTCTCGCAGTCGAGCAGATAATTCTTCCCACTGATTCCAGTGCAGCACCACTCCAAAGTGAGGTACAGGCACCGCGTGACCGTCTACAGGATTAACCTGAGCATCGCCGTCGCTTGGATGCTCATCGACCTGGTGGATCACGAGCTGATGACCGTAGAAGTCAAAGTCAACCCACTGATCACTGCTGCGACCTTCTGCACATCCAAGTACATCTCTGTAAAATGCTCGTGTCTCCACGATCTCTCGCACAGGAATGGCGAGGTGAAAAGGTGATAGCTCCATGACTCAAATATAGTGGATCACTAGTAACCCGCGCGTAGGTCTACCGTATGCTTGAGGCTTTCAGATCGCTGAGCGCGGCGATAATTTGCTACCACCTGAGCAATGACAGTCTCAGGATTGCTCCGACTAGCGACGTGTGGCGTGACCCAGATAGATGGATGACTCCAAAAGGGGTGATCCACTGGTAGGGGCTCTTGCCCAAATACGTCTAGGTAAGCAGCTCGGAGATTGCCGCTGTCAAGGGCCGCTAAGAGATCATCCTCGTCTACGTGTGCTCCTCTTCCTACATTGATCAAGGCTGTACCTGGTAGCATTTGGCTGAAAAGCCTCTCAGACAGAATACCCTGTGTCGCCGGAGTGAGCGGTAGCAGATTGATCACGTAGTCGGACGACTCCAGCAGACTCAGCAGTCCGTCCTCTCCTGTAAGACTTGATACTTCAGCGATATGCTTAGCACTCCGGGACCATCCTAGTACAGTAGCCCCCATCTGCGCAAGCGCTCCTGCAGCATATAATCCTAACTCGCCCATTCCCAATATCCCTATGGTCACATCACGCCATCTGCGGTAAGGTCTCGGAGACCAGCGCTGCTCCTCACTATCGTGTACGTAGCTTGACAAATGCTTCATATCACTAAGCAAGATTGCCATGAGATGCTCCGTCATATCCGCAGTGAGATCAGGATCGACGATGCGGGAGATGACTACAGCTTCTAGCAGATCATCCCTACCCACGAGCTGGTCCACCCCCGCTCCTAGGCACTGTAGATAGCGAAGCCCTGGATAGTGTGCTAGCATACCAGGATCTGGTCGCCATGCAGCTACAAAGGTGATCTCCTCTTGCGCTGGCATGTCAGGATAGACATAAAGCTCGTCTCCAAGCGCCTCTCTGAATCCATCCACCCATGCAGTGGGATCCCAGTGTCGTATGAGTAGTCCCATAGCCATACTCAAGGACGCCGCTCTCGAGCATCAGCTCGCAGTAGTATGATGATGAGACCTACTATAAGCACTACAGCCAGAGGTATGATGATGTATCGTAATAGAGAGACCATGCCTGGTAAATATAGGTGGACTGATCCTCGTGAGACTGTATATGTCCAGAAATTTATATACGTAATTTTGACGTCCGCCAATCGCCTCTCATGTCTCAGTACTGCCACCTACACTGCCATACTCAGTATTCCCTTCTTGACGGTGCATCGCACATAGACAAGCTGATGAAGAAGATTAGCGAGGACGGTCAGCAAGCGGTAGCTCTCACAGATCACGGTAATATGTTTGGTGCATTTCAGTGGGTCAATGAGGCGAAAAAGTATGGCGTAAAGGGTATTCTAGGCTGCGAGTTTTACATGGTCGAAGATCGTCGCAAGACCTCATTTGCCGTGTCAGCTGGCGAGCGTGACAAGCGCTACCACCAGCTCCTCATCGCTAAGAATGTACAAGGCTATCAGAATCTCTGCAAGCTCTGCTCGCTAGGATTTATAGAGGGACTGTACGGCAAGTTTCCCCGTATAGATAAGCAGCTACTCCTGCAGTATCACGAGGGTATTATAGCCACGAGCTGCTGCATAGGAGCAGAAATCCCTCAGGCCATCATGCGTGGTCAGCTAGACAAAGCTGAGGAACTCCTCAAGTGGTGGCTCGATGTATTTGGCGAGGACTATTACATAGAGTTGCAGCGGCATGACGGACTAGAGGGTCTGGGCGATCAGCACCATACTGTATCCCAAGAGCAGATCAATCAGACGCTACTCGGCTTTGCCAAAAAGCACAATGTCAAAGTCATAGCGACCAATGATGCACACTACGTCAATGAAGAAGATGCCACGCCACATGATGTCATCCTGTGTGTAAATACCAATAGTAAGATGCAAGAAAAGGAGCGATTCCGCTTCTCCTCGGCTGACTACTACATGAAATCGCAGGCCGAGATGGCGCATCTCTTCCGCGACGTACCAGAAGCACTAGCTCACACGCTCGAGATAGCGGATAAGGTAGAGCAGCTGGATCTGGCCAGAGATCTCCTCCTTCCTGCATTCCCTTTGCCGCCAGAGTTTACTAATCAGCCTGACTACCTCAGGCATATTGTCTACGAAGGCGCCAAGCGACGATACGGGGAAGTCACTGAAGTGATAAGAGAGCGGATAGATCTGGAACTAGGTATCATCGGCAACATGGGCTACGAGGGGTATTTTCTCATCGTACAAGATTTTATCCGCGCTGCGCGAGATCTACATGTGCGGGTAGGTCCGGGTCGCGGGTCGGCAGCAGGCTCAGTAGTGGCTTATGCTCTGACCATCACAGATATAGATCCGATCAAGTACAATCTACTCTTTGAGAGATTTCTCAATCCAGAGCGAGTGAGTATGCCTGATATTGACATCGACTTTGACGATGATGGAAGACAGAAAGTCATCGACTGGGTCGTCGACAAATATGGAAAGAAGCAAGTGGCGCAGATCATCACATTTGGCACTATGGCTGCGCGGTCTTCTATCCGTGATGTGGCGCGTGTGCGTGACGTACCTCTGGATATCAGTGATAAATTAGCCAAGCTGGTCCCTACCCGCCCAGGCACCAAACTGAATAAGATCCTCACAGATCCTATTGACAAAGTCAAAGAGGACTTTCGCAAGGATGACCTAGACAATATCCAGACACTCCGCAATCTCCTGGAAAAAGCAGGCTCCGAAGAGCAACAGATCCTGCAGCTCGCGCTGAAGGTCGAAGGCACTGTGAGAAATACAGGTATACATGCCGCTGGAGTCATCATCGCCCCAGATGATATCACCAATTATATGCCCGTATCCAAGCCCAAGGATTCGGACTTCTACGTGACGCAGTTTGACGGAGAGTTTGTAGAGCGAGCAGGCATGCTCAAGATGGATTTTCTCGGACTCACTACCCTATCCATTATCAATGATGCACTGAAAAATATCGCTCTCACACACCCTGATCAGGAGGCACTCGATATAGATCAGATTGCACTCACAGATGACAGGACTTATGAGCTCTTTCAGCGCGGTGAGACAGTGGGTATATTCCAGTTTGAAAGTTCGGGTATGCGCTCTCACTTACGTGATCTCAAGCCGACTAACATAGAGGATCTCATAGCCATGAACGCACTCTTCCGTCCTGGGCCTATGGATTACATTCCGCTCTTTATCCGGCGGAAGCACGGACTAGAAGAGATCAGCTATCCACACGAGTGGTTGCAAGAGATCCTGGAGCCCACATACGGGATCATGGTCTATCAAGAGCAGATCATGCAAGCGGCTCAGATCATGGCAGACTTTAGCCTCGGTAGCGCGGATATTCTTCGCCGTGCTATGGGTAAGAAGAAGAAAAAAGAAATGGATCACCAGCGCGAGCTATTTGTAGCTGGTGCCACCGCCAAGGGTGTCGATGCCAAGCAGGCAGAAGAAATCTTTGATGTGATGGCGAAGTTTGCCTCCTACGGATTTAATCGTAGCCATGCCGCTGCCTACTCCGTACTCGCCTATCAGACAGCCTATCTCAAGGCACACTACCCCGCCGAGTACATGGCATCTGTGCTGTCTCATGATAAGGGCGATAGCAAGCGACTCAATTTTCTTATACGCGAGACGCGCAAGATGGGCATCAAAGTTCTAGGTCCGGATGTAAACGAGAGTCGCATGCAATTCTCTGTCAATAGCGATGGCGATATCAGATTTGGTCTATCATCGATCAAGGGTATGGGTGAAGGACCAGTGACGGAAATCGTCACACAGCGCGAAGCGGGTGATTTTCTTAGTGTGATTGATTTTACAAAGCGCGTAAATCCTCGTACGGTCAACAAGAAAGCCATGGAAGCCCTCGCTCTAGGTGGAGCCTTTGACTGTTTTAAAGAGGTACACCGCGCTCAGCTTGTGTCGCCATCTGGAGCATTTGAAAATTATTATCAAGCTGCACTCAAGTATGGAGCCAGCTATCAATCCCAGAAGGAATCTGCACAGCACTCGCTCTTCGGATTAGAAGAGAGCTTCACACTGCCAGAGCCTGAGATTCCTGACTGCAAGCCATGGAGCCTTATCGAGCGGCTTACCCACGAGAAGCAGATCTCAGGAATCTTCCTATCTGGACATCCACTGGATAATTATCCCATGGAGGTAGAAAACTTTACCACCACCACGCTCAGCGCCATGCAACCCAATCAACAGGGCGAACTTCTAGTAGCTGGCGTAGTCACTAAGAGCGATAGCAAGATCAGTCAGCGAAATGGCAATGAGTTTGGCATATTTGAGATTCAAGACTACACCGATAGTCTCGAATTTCGGTTGTTTAAGGAGCAATATCATGATCTCAAAGCACGGCTCCAGATCGGCCAAGTAGTATTGATCAAAGCGCGTTTCTCCCAGCGGTACACTGGTGGCGACCCTTATTTTAACATCCTTGATGTACGCCTCTTGGAGTCGGCCGCTGAGCAATATTCTCGGGGCATCATGGTGGGTGTTTCTCTCGATCAAGTCACGCCAGACTTCATTGCACAGTTTCACCAGATCGTAAGTGACCACGCTGGAGACAAACCTGTCAAAATCAGCTTAGAAGACCGCGACAAGCGACAAGCACTCAAGCTGCACAGTAAAAAATATCGCGTAGAGCTATGCAGTGCCTTCACCAAGAAGATCAAGGATCTGGGATTAAGTTATAAAGTGCTAACATGATGCACTGCACGCGCTTCTCGGCGTTGTAATTACTTATGCAGCACATCACCCTTTTTGCCATTCTCTCACTCCTCGCATCTTGCAGTACTGCCCAGAATATGAAGTCTGACGTGAGTGATGATACGACGATTCATCTCACCACTACAGATAAAATATCAGACCTCGAGAAACGCACCGACTCTAGTAGCGACACTACCTATGTGATCAACTTTTGGGCAACTTGGTGTAAGCCTTGCGTTGATGAGATGCCTTATTTTCTGGCTTTCGCCAAAAAACATCAAGATCATCCCACTAAACTCATTTTGGTGTCGCTTGACTTTCCTGATCAGGCCGCGAGTAAGCTCATCCCCTATCTACAACAAAACGGCATCACCGAGGAAGTATGGCACATGACCAATATGGATTACAATGCCTGGATAGATGATGTAGACCCAAGCTGGGAGGGTAGCATACCCGCGACTCTCGTGAAGCGGCAAGGAAAGCGACATTTCGGAGAGCGCAGTTTTGACAGTATTGCACAGCTTGATCGATTCGTGAAACAATTGGATTGACCTCGCCGTTTGCTCGACAATTACATTTTTACCATATCATACTCAATTAACTTAACTCATACGCTATGAAAGCATTTCTCACAACGGCATTTTTACTAGCCATCGCAGTTTTCACGATCCAAGGTGTCATGGCGCCAGCTACAGAAGGTGGATACGACATAGGTGACAAAGTCGAAGACTTCTCTCTCAAAGGTGTGGATGGCAAGATGCATTCGCTTGCTGACTACGCTGACAGCAAGGGTGTGGTCGTGATATTCACTTGTAACCACTGCCCGTACGCAGTCATGTACGAAGACAGAATCATAGATCTACACCGTAAATATGCTGACCAGGGCTTCCCTGTCATAGCTATCAATCCCAATGATCCAGAAGTCGTACCAGGCGATAGCTACGAGAATATGATCAAGCGTGCAGAAGAGAAAGATTTTCCCTTTGCCTATGTCATGGATGAGGGGCAGAAAGTCTATCCTAAGTTTGGTGCTACCAAGACACCTCACGTATTTCTCCTCGATAAAGAAATGGTCGTGAGATACATAGGCGCTATCGATAATAGCCCACGTGACGCATCAGGCGTCACGGAGACCTATCTAGAAGATGCTATAGCCGCAGTAGCAGCAGATAAAGCTCCATCACCAGCCAAGACAAAGGCGATCGGGTGCAGTGTAAAGTGCGCCAAGTAATATCTTGAATTACAAGGAAGCAGTAGAGGGCGATCCAGCAGGGTCGCCCTTTTCTATTGAGGGTCATCTGAGTCGTAGGTAGAGCAAGGGGTTTACACTTTATACTATAGTATCTAGTCTACGAGTGCATTATCTCCTGGTATCAGAGCTTGTGCTACTGCCCTTTTGTCCTTAGATTCTAGCGAGTCCACAAGATTTGCGGAGGGCAGATTTCTCTTAGCCGAGGCCATATATAGGGATTTACACTTTATACTATAGTATCTAACTATCTCCTAGAAATGTACTAATCCCGTATCGCAGCTGAAGCGCTCGCTCTGGTCAATTCTCTAGAATCATGACACATTTTGGGGTTTACACTTTATACTATAGTATCTAGTCCTAGGTGATCAACTCAGATGGACCGAGACTGCGCTATGGCCCTCTTCTGAGCATTACTTCCAAGTTGATGCTACGCACTGATGGTTTACACTTTATACTAAAGTATATTACCATTTGGACTGATCTTCTCCCAATACCCACAGCCGTACCTTTGTCAGCCTACTCCTTACACTCCCACATCATACACACTCTATGAACTTTAGCGAGCTCAAGCTTACCGAAAAATTGCTCGATGGCCTATATTACATGGGATTCGAAACCGCCACTCCCGTGCAAGAGCAGGCCATACCTATCATTTTAGAAGGTAGAGATCTACTCGCCTGTGCTCAGACAGGTACAGGTAAGACCGCTGCATTCATCCTTCCCGTGCTGCACCGACTCAGTCAGAAGCAGTCAGATAAGATCAGAGCCGTCGTCATAGCTCCTACTCGTGAGTTAGCTCTACAGATCGAGCAGCAGGTGCAGGCCTTTGCTTACTTCGTGGATGTCAGCAGTGTTGCTGTGTATGGTGGAGGAGATGGTAAGGACTTTGATCGACAGAAAAAAGCCCTCGTGGGAGGTACAGATATCGTAGTGGTCACACCAGGTAAGTTTATCGCTCATCTACAGAACAAATACGTAGACCTCTCGCACGTAGAATATCTCATCCTAGATGAAGCAGATAGAATGCTTGACATGGGATTCCTTCCAGATATAGAAAAGATTATGTCCTACACTCCCAAGGATAGGCAGTCTCTACTATTCAGCGCGACCATGCCACCCAAGATCCGCGAACTTGGTAAAAAACTTCTCAAAAATCCTGGCGAAGTGTCTATTGCCATCTCCAAGCCTGCAGAGGGACTAGTACAAGCAGCTTATCTCGTGTATGATAGAGACAAGGCCGCACTGATAAGGCATCTCATAGCTGATAAGCCTAGCTATGAGAGCATCATTGTGTTTAGCTCCACTAAGAAGAAAGTCAGCGAAATCGTCCGAGCACTATCTCGCCAAAAATATAATGTCCAAGCCATTTCCTCAGATCTAGATCAATCCGAAAGAGAAGACGCACTCAGGAAGTTTAGGAGCAAGGAGACTCGAGTTATCGTAGCAACTGACGTACTCTCGCGAGGCATTGATATCAAGGGAATCAATCTCGTAGTCAACTATGATGTCCCACGAGATGCAGAAGACTACGTCCACCGTATAGGCCGTACAGCTCGGGCGGACGAATCTGGCGTTGCCCTTACGCTCGTGAATCCAGATGACGTGAGTCGGATGATGAAGATCGAGAAGTTGATCAATCAAGAAGTGATGAAATTACCTCTGCCTGATGGATTTAGCTCTGGACCAGAGTACAAGATTACCCGAGGCTCTCACGGAGGCGGAGGCGGTCGTGGTAGATCTAGTGGTGGTGGCCGAGGTCGTTCAGGAGGAGGCGGCCGCAGAGGTGGTGGCGGCAATCGATCCAGAGGAGGTAGCGGAGGACGTGGACGCTCAGGAGGAGGAGGAAATCGTAGTGGAGGTGGTGGAAGTAAATCTGGCGGATCTAAAGGTCGTTAGCTGATAGGCACACTACTTACGAGTCGCTCTACTGAAGGGTGCTCACTACCACCTGCAGGCTCTATGGTGATATTTAGCGACTCAGCATCCTCTATATATTCTAGTGTCTGCAAATGTGGCGAGGCACTCTCGAGCAGTCCCACAGGTATCATCACACCCTCTTTGTCAGCCCATATTTGATAGGTTTCATTAGAGCTTAGCCTGGGAAGATCATGGGTCTTGAGGTATCCTGTCTTGAGATTATCGTTCCAGAGGACTACTGCCTGGCAGGTACTCTTTGATGCTCCCCCCATGAGACGATAGTGCTCTGTAGCTTCATGTTCGTAGATAGCAATGCGATTAGATGCTAGCACGGCCTTTTCATCGCACTCTCGTGCCAGCATAGCATAGGCATGTTCTTGATCATGCAGCCTAGTATGACTCTGAAAAAGACTCCATATACTGTAGAGCAATGCTGCGATGAGACCAAGCCATATCGCGTAGTTCCAACTCGATCTGCCACTGGGGGACTTACTGGTTGCAGTATCCCGTGTAATTTTCTCGGTCAGCATATCTGCTGTAAGCGTAGGTGGCTCCACAGCATTCTGGCGAGCTATTTGCTCCAGTGAATTTTCCATATATCCTAGCTCTTGGCGCAGACTTGGATACTTTTCTAGATACTCCTTGACTTTGATGATCTCTGCATCAGATAGCTCCCCTAGGGCATATCTCTCGAGATAGCCAGATAGCATAAATTCCTCTTTGCTCATTCCATCTTTCATGGCATATATGGATATATAAGCGCAAGTAATATCGCAATACGCGGACTTGTAAGAACCCTGAGATTTTTAAGAGCTCTGCGCATGCGAGACTTCACTGTACCGAGGGGTATGCTTTCAATTTCCTGTATTTCCTCGTGAGTATATCCCTGATAGAAGGAAAGGAGAATCATCTTGCGATCTTGATCGTCTAGCTGTGATACAAGACCTTTAATATCATAATCGATCTCAGATTTCACGTCCTTGATAGGATTAGCCTCCGCCATACGCTTAGTCCTAGCATCTCGGTCTCGGAGTGCATTAAGTGCTTTGTTCTTGGCTATCCTGTACATCCACGTGAAGGGAGCCGACATGTCGCTATCATAGCTATCGGCCTTCTTCCAGTAGCTTATAAAACAGTCTTGGAGCACCTCTTCTGCGAGTACATCATCGCGTATGATACGTATGATCACACCATACAGTGGCGCCGAGTAGCGATCATAGAGTTCCTTGAGTGCATCCTCATCCTTTGCCACCAGAGACGTCATTAAAGTGTAACACTCAGATGTTTTCGCCACGCTTTCCATGGGAGAAATCTGGTGTTTACTTAGCGAAATGGTGTTGCTCATAGCTAATGACATACTCTGATGGCTCTAGATTGACCACATTAAGCACCGCCCTGATTCGCCTCTATCCAAGCACGTAGACGGCCCATTGATCAAAGGTGGTACAAGTGCTGTAGTTCATTTGTTTAAGGAACTGTAAAAAATAATTCGACAAAAGTGATCTGGTCGCACATCTCTCGGGTACAACCAAGCAAAACACATTCAATCACCGCCCGTCTTGGGCAACTAAATCACACTCTTATGAAATCTGTATTTCTTTTCACAGCTCTACTGATGACAAGCCTCACACTCAGTGCTCAGTGCAATTCTCACAAGAAAAATGCACACACTCGGACGATCTCGTACCATCATAGCGGACATCGCTCCCTGGTCAAGATTGCAAGCGACGATGACCGATTCTCTACACTCGTAGCTGCTGTCAAAGCCGCGGATCTCGTAGAAGCTCTAGAAGGTGATGGCCCATTTACCATATTTGCTCCAGACAATACGGCGTTTGATAGATTACCAGATGGTACAGTGGCATCTCTGCTTGAGCCTGCTTCCAAAAAACAATTGCAAGAAATCCTCACCTATCACGTGATCGCTGCGAGTCTGGACAGCGATGATGTCACTCGAGCACTCAGCGCTACAGGACGGGCCACCCTCGAGACACTCAGTGGTGATAAGGTAACAGTGCTCAAGAAAGGAGCTAGCCTATTTATCGAAGATGGACAAGGAAATCTTTCTATGCTCAAGGCCTTTGACATCAAGGGGACCAATGGAGTAATCCACGTGATCGATATGGTGCTGATGCCGTAGTCACCTATTCAGCAACATAAGTCTATAACGTAAAGAAGGGGCAGATCTCATCTCTAGAGATCTGTCCCTTCTCTACGTAGTAATCCATCTCTATCTAACTCTTGATGATCACACCAGTCGCCTCAAAGGCAATGACCTCCTCTGGCTCAGTGATCTTAGCGATTTCTTCTGCACTCTTTCCTGCATCCTCTGCATAGTGGCGGAGCATGTCTACGCTCATAGTATCCCTAAATGCACGACCCTCCATGATGGCTGTCTTACCCTCAGCTCCATCCGTAGGTACAAAAAATCCATAATCCTTAAATCTTACTTTCATAGCTGGACCATCCGCATTAGCGATGTCCATCCAGCATCCTTTCTTAGGACATGTCTCCAGGATCTTGCCAGATAGCGTGACATTTTGCTCTTGCTTGCCATCCATATACTTCACAAGTTGCTCTACGGACATAGCATCCATCGATTTGACTTCTTCGCCGTAGTTTGTCATCGTCTCTCCGTCAGCATCAGTAGTAGTGACAGATTTTGGCTCGTTGCCGCAGGCGGCTAGCAGTACGACCGCCAGAGCGGCAAACAGTAGATTTTTCATATTCAATTATTTTATATAACAAATTTACCATCTATTTATCGTATTCTTGACGCAAACAACCACTAGTATCATGAGATCTGTACTCAGCACCTGCCTTCTACTCGTCATTTGGAGTAGTGCTTTTGCGCTGCCATCTACCACTACCATCAAGCAAGAGATAATTACCGTGACGGACATCTCTCAGATGAGCGTCAAAGAGTATCAGCGCGCCGTAGGGCATAAACTCAGTCTCAAAGAGAAAATCGTCTATGGCCTCGCTAAAAAGCAAATCAAGAAGGGCCTCAAAGGCGGGACTATCCCTGCGGACGCACCAGCTGCCAGCAGGATGGATGACGTAAATTTCGGCGCATTTCTACTCGGTTTGTTCCTAGGGATCATAGGCATACTCCTTGTCTTTTTACTCTTTGATGATCAGGATGCCTGGAAGAGCGCGCTCCTAGGACTTGGCATCTGGTTACTCATCTTACTCTTACTACTATGACACGATTACGGATATTTTATTGGATTCCCACCATATTACTCTGTGCTCTCATGCTATTTTCAGCTGGGATGTATCTGAGCAAGACTGAGATGGTGACTGGTATGTATGAGACACTGGGATATCCTTCCTATCTCATCATCCCTCTGGCGATAGCTAAGATCGCAGGAGTGATCGCCATCTTGACTAAGTGGAGCAAGATGCTTAAGGAGTGGGCCTATGCTGGGTTTTTCTTTGATATGGTATTGGCTGCCATGGCTCATGTCGCCGTGGATGAGAGCCCTGCTCTAGCACTTATAGGTGTATTACTCCTGGCACTCTCTTATGGCTTCGACGCCAGACTATATGGCAATGCTTCCACTAAGGCATAGTCCTTGTGGACTACTTGCTTCGAGCCTCTTCCCGATCTAGTAGACGAGAGAATTTGGGCGGAAGCCCCATCTCCACGCTGACTCTGCGCGCCTCTATGGGATGTGGTAGTTCTAGTCCTGTGGCAGCCAGATACACGCCCTTCCCAAAGATCGTGTGCTGCCTTCCCACATACATCTTATCGCCTACGATGGGGTGCCCGATAGATGCCATATGAATCCTTATCTGATGCGTCCGCCCAGTCTGCGGGCGCAGTGCCACCAAGGCTAGACTTTTGTAATTACGCGACGGGACGCTACGGACCACCGCGTAGTGAGTGAGTGCGCTCTTGTCATCTACATCTGTTTCTACACGGCCAGTCGCCGGGGGAGTCTCATGCACGATAGCGTGATAGGTTTTCTGTATGCGCTTTCGCGCAAATGAGTCACCGAGATTCATAAGTGCTTTTCGGCTTTTTGCCATGATGAGCAATCCACGTGTGGGCACATCTAGACGATGAGCCGCTATAGGTCTAGCTAGCGCGTCTGCCCTTAGAGATGGTTTAAATTTTCCGACAATGGCATTTTCCACTGTCTTGTACCTATTTCCATTGGTCGCTATCCCTGCAGGCTTATTGACTACGATCATATCGTCATCCTCATAGAGGACGGGTATGTCAATCTCATAGGCCTTGATAGAATCATGACTTGCTGAGCTCAGTGTGATTTGATCTCCTTGCTTGACATATTCCGCGCCACTAGCAGGTCTCCCGTTGATCTGGATGCGCTTGGCTCTGAGAGCTTTTTTCGTGGCACTCTTGGAACCCAGCTCTGGCATCATATCTCCTAGATAGTCTACGAGTCTTAGCCTCCTACTGACCTCTCCTATGGTATGGCGAGTCTCCATCTATCGTGCTATGTTCTTCATATCAGTGGCACCTCTTGGAGGTACTTACCCGTTTCTGAAGTCATGGAGCATCTGATCTAGCTCCGTCTCTGTAAAGACTAGCACTTCACGGGGTTTGCTTCCCTGAGCACCACCCACGATTCCCAGCGCTTCCATCTGATCCATGATCCTACCGGCTCGGTTGTATCCGAGCTGCAACTTTCGTTGCAGCATGCTGGTACTTCCAGACTGCGATCCCACGACCAGCCTTGCTGCCTCATCAAACAGCGCATCCAGATCAGATGCACTCACGCCCTCTGCAGACTTCCCTGTATCATCACCCGTATACTCTGGTAGTATGTACGGCTCCAGATATCCTTGCTGAGAACTGATATGCTCTATGACTCGCTCCACCTCTGGCGTATCGACAAAAGCACATTGCAGTCTGATGATCTTGCCATAGGCACTCAGCAGCATGTCCCCCATACCTGTGAGCTGATCCGCACCGCCTGTATCCAAGATCGTGCGACTATCCACTTTCTGCTGCACCTTAAATGCCAGGCGCGCTGGGAAATTTGCTTTGATCATACCTGTGATGATATTCACAGATGGTCTCTGTGTGGCAAGTATGAGGTGTATACCCACGGCACGTGCTTTCTGCGCTAGCCGTGCTATGGGAATCTCGATTTCCTTTCCCGCCGTCATGATCAGGTCTGCAAATTCATCGATCACAAGGACTAGGTAAGGAAGATAGCGATGCCCTTTACCAGGATTGAGCCTGCGATTGGTAAATCGCTTATTGTACTCTTTGAGATTTCTTACACTGGCATCCTTGAGCAGCTGGTAGCGCTGATCCATCTCTATGCACAGACTATTGAGTGTATGTATGACTTTGGTCGTGTCTGTGATGATAGGCTCTTCCTGATCTGGAAGCATGGCCATGAAGTGCTTCTCTAGTCGACTGTAGAGCGAGAGCTCCACCATCTTAGGATCGATCATGATGAGCTTGACCTCGCTCGGATGCATCTTGTAAAGCAAGGATATGAGCATCTGATTGATACCCACAGACTTACCTTGACCAGTGGCTCCAGCCACGAGCAGGTGAGGCATCTTGGCTAGATCTGCCACAAAGACCTCATTACTGATCGTCTTTCCTAGTCCAATCGGCAAGGTGAGCTTGGCTTCCTTAAACTTGGTACTGCGAAATACTTCTCTAGCGCTCACGATCTGCCGCTTCTTATTAGGTACTTCTATACCTACAGTGCCTTTGCCAGGTATAGGCGCTATGATTCTGATGCCCAGAGCACTCAGACTGAGAGCGATATCGTCCTCGAGATTTTTGATTTTGTTGATGCGGATACCAGGAGCTGGGACGATTTCAAATAGCGTCACAGTGGGTCCTATGGTGGCCGTGATCTTAGTGATTTCTATCTTATAATTGCGGAGCGTGTCTATGATATTAGAGCACTGTTCTTGTAGATCTGATTTATCGATTTCTAGTTTTTCTTCATCGTACTCATGGAGCAGTTCCAGAGCAGGCAGCTTGTAGCTGGATAGATCGGCCTTGGGATCGTAGTTTTCTTGAGGTTGCTCCATGGCTGTCCCACTGGACTTTGGCTTAGGACCTTCTTGCTCTTTGAATAGATCGAGCGTCGGATCTGGCTGCGGAGCTTTGTTAATCTCCAGACTCGGATCAGCCATAGGTGCTTTCTTACGACGGCGCTTGCTGCCCATGGCCAGTGGATCTACCTTGATCTCATGATCTAGGCCCAGTTCCAGTTGTTTAGCTGGTGCTGGTCTTGGCCTATCTTCTTTCTGATCGATCTGTATCTTATCGGCATCAGCTGGCGCGGCAGAGCTAGCAGATGATGATAAAGGCTGACTGCTAGTGTCTTCTGTTGTAGAGCTGCTGGTAGTGGGTGTCCCCAAAAAGCGCGACAGGCTCGGAGCAAAATTCTTAAAAGGATTACGGAATCTAGCGTGCTGAGTATCATCACTACCTTCGTCCACAGATGCTCTGGCCATAGCTCCAGGAACCCCAGCAAGCTGTACAGCAAGAGGTCTACCGATGAGGGCCCACTGCCGTAGATCTGGATTGACTACCCAGATAAAGCTCGCTGCCATCAAGAATAAGATAAATAGGACCAGACCGAGCGAACCAAGGAAATTACTGATCCAGAGGTATAGGGCTTGACCTACGGCACCTCCCCACGGGAAGGCACTATGAGCAAACGCAGCTGAGAAAACCAGACTCAAGAAAAATGTCAACAAGACCATACGTCTGGCTGGTACGAGGAATGTAGACCAAGATTCTAGCCTGATGAGCTTGAGCGAGAAGCGCGCCAGAAGCGACACTAAGAGAAAACTCGCTACTCCAAAACCCCAGTACATAAGGCCACAAGCAACGAATGCACCGAATCTCCCGAGCCAATTAGCCATACGCAAATCGCGCTCTGCAAATATGGACCAGCTGAAGTGTAGCACCTTGTCCTGATCAAGCTGCCAGGTCATCAGATAGCTCACTAGAGCAAAGAAGATCATCGCACTGAGCGCAAGTAGACCTATTCCAGTGATTCTGATGTAGCGCTGATCCTTATAAAAAGGAGTAGACGCCTTCTTGCGCGATTTGCGCTTTTGGGTTTTTTTCTTAGCCATAATTGAGTTGCCTTAGTCAGTGCAAATCGAGTTAACTCCACAAATATAGAGTGTTACATATTAAAAATATATTTAATGTGTAAGTTTTTTTGGCGAAAGCCACATCCGCTATGTAGCGCTGGCACGGCAGAAAGTAACTTCGCAGCCTCTTATCATAAATTGTCAGATATATACGAGCCTATGAGTCATCATATTTTCATCGCTGGAGCCGGTGGTATCGGTCGAGCTGCTGCCCTCATGATCTTAGAATCACCTCATCTACAAGCCAAGGTCACGCTCGGTGATGCTGATCCCCAGGCGCTGGCAGACGCCATTGCATGGGTGCAGTCCGGCACAGTAGCTCATAGAGATCTAGAAGCTTATGAGATGCCCCGCGCGGCAGACGAAAAGATAGATGGAGCCTTGCTAGACCATTGTGATGTACTGCTGGATTGCTTGCCTGGGGCACTGGCTCCTACTATGGCGCAGTACTGCCTTGATCACAGCATGCACTACGCTAATCTGACAGAATACGTAGCCGAGACGGAACAGATCATGAAGATGGCTGAGGGAGCTGAGACCGCATTTATCCTACAGACCGGTCTAGCACCTGGCTATATTGATGTACTGGGGATGCAACTCGTAAAGCAATTCAGAGCTCGACATGGCGACGGCAAGATCGACCATCTACGTCTGCGTGTGGGCGCTCTCAGCCAGAATGCCCGTAGTCCGCACTACTACTCCTTCACTTGGTCGCCGATAGGTGTGGCTACTGAGTATGTAAAGCAAAGTGTCATCCTCGCCGACGGTAAAGTAGAGCGAATCCCATCACTCAGCGAGCGAGAAGATCTCATACTCAATGGCACAGCCTATGAGGCTGATTACACCTCTGGCGGCATCGCTGATCTCCCAGAGGCCCTAGCTGATGATGTGAACAATATCAATTACAAGACCATACGCTATCCTGGTCACTATGACTGGGTCAAGAATCGTATAGCTGGGTCGAGTCAAGAGGATATAGATCAACTCGAGGACGATATGCTAGCTAACATTCCCACAGTAGAAAATGATGTGGTCATAGTCTACGGCGAACTCGAAGGAAAGGACGCTCAGGGCCGACTCCAGGGTATCAATGAGACCATTACTGTCATGCCCAAGCGCATTGGCGACCACGTACTGCGGGCTATCCAGACTACTACGGCTGCACCTCTGATTGCCTGTGCGGCTCTAGTGCTAGAAGGCAATATGAAGGGTCTGGTGACGCAGAGTCAGCTAGACTCCAGAGCATTTCTCAGTCATCCTATTGTCAGCGACATCTATGGCGACCTGGATCTAGTATAGCTTGACGGCGACGCGGTGTGACTAGATAACTTTACATTTACCTACTATGGATATAGGTAAGTACAGTACGATTGTAGAAATCCCCGTGCAGTGGGGAGACATGGATGCCGCGCAGCATGTGAATAATGTGGTCTATCTGCGATGGATCGAGTGTGCTCGCGTAGAGCTCTTCCGCAAGATCAATGGCCATAGTCTACAGAAAGATTCTGTAGGACCTATACTAGCCTGGCAAGAGTGTAAGTACATCTCTCCAGTCATCTATCCCGATACAGTCATGGTAGGTATACGCATCACAGAGTTTCTGAGTGATCGCATGGTAACCGAGACCAAGATCTACTCCAAGGAGAATATGGAACTAGTGGCCATAGGCAGACAGATGACTGTGGCCTATGACTTTGAAGCAAGGCAGAAAGCGGCACTTCCAGATCACTGGAAGATATATAAGTAAACCGCATATTGGCGGAACTATAATCAGCCTCAGGGCCTTTTGACTAGACAAAGCTTACCTTTGTATGTCTCTCTGCGATATGAGATCGGACAATGGTCGGATCCTGTCATATGTGGGTAGATAGTATTTTTTCTTTTTTCAATTTTTATCAATGAACATTTTTGTTGCAAAACTTTCTTGGGATACCAATGAGGACACCCTAGAAAACACATTCTCAGCTTACGGAGAAGTAGACTCTGTTAAGATTATTTATGACAAGATCGAAAGACGTTCTAAGGGCTTCGGCTTTGTAGAAATGCCTAATGACGACGAAGCTCGTAAGGCTATCGAAGATCTTGACGGCAGTCAGCTAGACGGCCGTGACATCGTGGTCAAAGAGGCACGTCCTCGCGAGCCGCGTCAGGACCGTCGCTACTAGGCTACAGTAGAAGACAAATAAAACGTAAGCCCAAGCAGATTTTCTGCTTGGGCTTTTCTTTTATAAATAGCTGAGTTATGCACTGGCAGGAACCTTTACCAGCCAGTCTGAGTTTTATCTATCCATCTCGCTGGACGCCAGCGCTGATGAGAGTTCCAGCTAGGAACGACTATTGACACTATGGGGCTGACCGGTATTGACAGGAAATGTAGCGGATCAGTAAGCATGCCGGAGCAGGATCGTTCACTCCGTCAAAAAATGACAATCAAACCTTACATGGCAACAACAGCTATGCAATGGCTGCATAATCAGAATTGATTACTGCACCTTTATGCCCTGCACTTGACGTCTGATACACAGAGTAGCGCATATAACAACCACTCGGACTAGAAGTATATAGGTCTCGACGTACTTCGAAATTTAAGAGAATAATCCTGTAGTGAAGTCGTGATTGGACTTGCTGCAGGCCGAAAACTAGATCAGTCACTAAGCATGTAGAAAGCTTTTTTGTACTTTGTCTGGACCTGGGTTCGATTCCCAGCAGCTCCACTGATATGACCCTCTGGTATGGTGTCTCTACGGGATACTCATCTATAAGTGGCAAGGTACCCTACACCTCCTATCACCAGTAGATCAGAAGACTCCCAGGGACACGCTTCCGCGCCATGAGTGCAACACACACTTGCTAGTTGCTCGCGCTGCGATGATATCTACTCCTCCACTTGAGGACTATCCGCGTCTTCGCCTTGCTTTAGCACTATTTCCCCACAGTCCTAGATCTGATATCACTGCGATGATCATGATGACCACCGAGCTCACTGACCACATATCTGTATAGTGATAGCATATGCCATATGCGAGCAGCGTGATGGGCATAAAGAGAAATCCGAGTATAGGTACCAGTATGCCATCAAAGACTCCTTGCCACCAGCCAGTCAAGAGATAGAGTAACACGATCACCACACGGGGAAAAAAGAACCCGATAATTCCGATAAGACAAGGCATACGTTGATAGATTTATTTTCTCTACTTTATCAACTGCTATGGAGTTCGCTGATGAGCGATAGGTACAGTGAGATATGTCCATGCGCTATCTGGCAGCTCAGAGCGGTAGATCTGCATCATTTAAAGTGTCTAGCGCGCTGAGATATCAGACTCACAGTCGCCAGAGCTGCTACACCATAGCAGGTGGCCATTCCCATGTATCTCCCATAGAGAGCGTATCCAGTACCGATCAGGATACCATAGACCATCACAGTACTAGCAAAGACCATAAATAGCTGCTGCGAAAGCCTGTGATCTGAGGCATGTGCTGACACCTCAGTCATGCCCCGTTTGATGGCATTCCATCCACCTCCCGAAGGTCGTATCGCTATTACAAATTTCTCAAGCACGGTCCGCTCTGTAGGTCTAGTCAGGAAAGTCACAGATAGCCATATGGCCGTGGTCATTCCTACACTCAGCATAAGCTCCTGGCCAGTGGATAGCAAAGACTCGTCCAGAGCCTTGAGGATGAGCGCGATGACAAAGGAGGCTATCATCGCGCTCAGCTCACTGTAGGCATTGATCCGCCACCAGAACCATCGCAGTATGAACAGCAATCCCGTACCGGCTCCCATGAGTACGATAATATCAAATGCCTGCTTAGCGCTCTGGAGATAAAGTGCAGTGACAGATGCAAGGATCATGAGTACTAGGGTGCATATCCTACCCAGATTGACTAGATCTCGCTGTGAAGCTTCTGGATCTAGAAAACGCTTGTACACGTCATGGACGATGTAGCTCGCACCCCAATTGAGATGTGTGGAGATAGTAGACATGAGTGCTGCTATGAGGGAGGCAATCACGATACCAAGCAGGCCCGAGGGCAAGTGACTCAGCATCGCTGGATATGCGAGATCATGATCGATCACTTCAGCATCTATCCACGGGAATTCTGCTATGAGGGATGGTATATCTGGATACATGATGAGTGATGCCAGTGCTATGAGTATCCACGGCCACGGCCTGAGAGCGTAGTGCGCAATGTTAAAGAACAACGTGGCCAGCACAGCATTTTTCTCATCCTTAGCCGCCAGCATTCGCTGTGCGATATACCCTCCACCTCCTGGCTCAGCGCCAGGATAATAACTCGCCCACCACTGCACGGCTAGCGGGATGAGGAGGAGAGTCCAGAGTTGATCGCTGCCCTGAGAGCCATCTGGAATGATCTGTAGGTAATCCTGCACCGCGTCATGGCTGACGAGGGTACTCAGTCCACCTATATCTGGCATATTCACGATGAAACAGGCAGCCCAGATGGTACCGACCATGGCTATGGTAAACTGAAAAAAGTCCGTCATCAAGATTCCGCGCAGGCCTCCTAGCACGCTATATGCCAGTGTGACCAGTCCTGTAAGCAGTAGTGTCTGCCAGGCCTGCAGGTCCAGGAGTACAGCCCCAATCTTGATACCTGCGAGACACACGGCGGCCATCACCAGCACATTAAATATCACGCCAAGGTAAATCGCGCGAAAACCTCTCAGAAAAGCGGCAATGCTGCCGCTATATCGCAACTCATAAAATTCTAGATCTGTAAAGACTCCAGACCTACGCCATAGGCGAGCATAGACGAAGACCGTGAGCATACCCGTAAGCAGGTAAGCCCACCAGGTCCAATTGCCTGCGACACCGTCACGACGCACGATGTCTGTGACGAGATTGGGCGTATCAGCTGAAAATGTCGTAGCAACCATCGATACACCTAAGAGCCACCAGGGCATGGATCGACCAGAGAGGAAAAATTCGCCAGCGTCCTTACCAGCTTTGCGCATAGACCACAGCCCGATCAGCAGACTGATCAGAAAAAATGCGCCAATACAAAACCAGTCAATCCACTCTAAGCTCATACGACAAATATAGATAGGAGCGAGCGCGCCCTCAGTAGAACTCTAGCTCGGACTCAGGGATCCATCCTTCCTCGAGATTGGGAAGGATCACGAGTGCCCAGCCAGCTATCTGATCTATCTGCTCCACCCTCGTGCCCGCTGGCACTTCTCTAAGCCTCTCGGCATTGAGCGCTGGGCTGAGATAGAGACCTGCATCTGCACTCATGACCAGTGCTTCAGGTCCTGGTATTTCGTACACTCGCCGGAGTACAGCAAAGAGCAGAGATAGTACCATACCCGTGATGGCTGCAGCTCGGAGAAGCCTCATCAGAGGTGTGTGGGCTCGTGCGATATGCCGTAGATACCACAGTCCCAGAGCTAAAGAAAATAGAATCACTAGTAAAGCCCAGTAGGTGGAGCTCATCAGATCTCGTAGGCTCGTACAGGCTCTTACGAGCAAATGCGGGCGCGTCTCTGTCCACTGATGATCGAGTTTTTCTTGGCAGCGCTGGATTTCTCTTGAGAGCCGCGCCCTGGAGCGTCCCCACTTGATAGCCTTCTCTAGATAAAGGATACTCTCGGCACATCTGTCTAGGTGACTTGCGGCAATACCCATATCATAGTACAGATCAGCTGATCTGTAGCCAGAGCTATCTAGCTGGAGCATGAGGGAGTAGGCCTCTTGATAGTCTTCACTTTCTAAGGCAGTCCATATCTCTTGACGGCTCTGCTCAGTCTCTGCAGCAAAGCATTGGCCATGCAGGATACATAGCATCAGAATGACCCGTATGAGAGCTTTACATCTACTGAGGAAGATCATAGCGCAAAGCTAGTACAGTAGCAGGTCTTTGGTCGTAAGACCAGTGAAATCCATCTAGCCGAGCACTCGTATGCTGATACATTTCCATGGGTGAAAAAGTCAGATCATTCTGCTTAATCCAGTGGATCCTATCGAGCTGATTATCAACAAAGTCCATGGTAATTTCAGCGCTCATGGATCGATTGACACCGATGTAATCTTGATCGTCATTCTGTAAGTAGTAGATGGACTCAGCGTTGCCTATGACATGGACCTGACTGAGAGACTTTTGGGCGAAAGCCCCATATATCTCCCTACCTCTGATCTGCTGATAATAGGGGTCCGCGGCAAGAGATACGAGCAGCGCATTGCGCTTCATATAGAGGTAGTCTGGTTCGCCGTCTTGGAGGCGTAGACTCATGGTATCCGCACTCAGCTGGGTGGTATCAAGCCAGAGCACAGGGGCCTTCCAGAATCTCAGTATGCTGTCAATGTCAGAAAAACTGAGCGAGTCACAGCGACCCTGAAAGTCATCACTGTAGATCCTCACATCATGATAGGCGAGCAGTAAGCGTGAACTATCTTCCAGTAGGCGACTCCAGAGAGTATCAGCGCATATATATAGCGTGTCACCAGGCTCTTGGGCGATCTTGAGCACAGGTCTGTTGCCATAGGCGAGGATATACTCATCCTGCTGGCGAAAGAGGAGCGTGTCTGAATCAATTGCCAGATCATTGATAGTGTCGCGATATTGCACATCACCATAGGCGTATCCTGGATCTTCACTGTGTTGCTGAAAATTCATGATATCTGCGTCCAGATCAAAATCCTTACTCGCAAAGCGTGTTCGCTCAGTACTCCGAAAACTCTCTTCAAGGGTATTAAATACAAGACGATCACCGCGCATCAACTGACCATCACTATCCATTACTCCATCTCCAAGTATGACTCCGTCTCCTGAAGTGCGATTGTACCTGATCTCTTGTCCACTCGCTCGCATATCACTTCCTGTGTACTCTGCCTCTCCCGTGAGTATGATACTATCTCGTCTGGCATCGTAATCGATACGGTCTGCCTGCGCAGACATATCATCCCCCTGCATGGTCGCAGATCGCTGAAAAGAAGCATATCCTGAGGGATAATCGTAGTAGCCATCCTCGCAGTAGACCTCTCCAGCCTCTAGAAATATACGTGTAGGACCCTCAAATAGTACGCGCTCCTCACGTGTGAGATACAGCAACGTGTCTGCGTAGAGATCAAGACTATCGCTCAGCACCACTACGCTATCTGCCACCTCAAACACACCTGAACGACTCCTGTAGATGCCCCGCTGACTATACACATCGCCGCGCTCGTCCGCTATGAGTGATGGACCTGCATAGACCATTATCTCGGTGGTCAAATCATATCGTAGTAGCCTAGTGGTCAGCTCGCGTGAGCTTGTCTGGACGAGCACATCTCCGTACATGGTCATGATCCGCTCAGTTCCATCGTAGAGCAAAGAATCACCAAACATCTTGAGCGTATCTGATCTGAGCACTACCACTTCGCCCATGGCTGTGACTCGATTATCTCGCAGCAGCGCACTATCACAGTAGAGAAAGGTACTGTCATGGTAAAACACTACATCCCCACGGAGAAACTGCTCTCCACCACCATTCTTGGTGAGACGCGTATAGTCAGCTTTGAGAACTTGAATACGCCTTGTGGTATCCGAGGGAGCGGCCACAGGGCCTTGTGCTGGGAGGACATTGGGTATGAGACAAAGCCACAGCGCACAGAGATATATGCCCGTACGCGCAGTCTTCATCGTAGTCGCTCTAGAGATAAATCGTAGCACTCACTCAGAACGCTGCATAAGAATATATGGTGCAAAGATCCTCAGGAATTACTCGCGGTATCAAGCGCCTCGATTTGCTTGAGTACCTCCTCAGCCTCGGCAGTCTTGGCGTCGCTAGCTGTGCGATCTGTACGAGATAGATCGTATGCTTGTTGCATCAGGTCTTTGTGCTTTTCTTGCAGCTTTTCTTTTTCTGATTTCTTCTTGAAGAGTCCAAACATGTGTAAGAGATTATGCTAGTAGAAGGCTCTCTGGACGCTAAGGTTCAGCGGTATAGAGAGATAGATTAATTATCGCATTGCCTAGGTACCATCGGTCTGCAGCCTGCTACTCTATCAGGTCTGCCATCTCTGATGCGAGCTGACTAGCAATCGAGAGACCCATACCGCCCATGCCGACAGCTGCGTAGATGCGATCCTCTACACGCTGGGCAGATGGACCTAGGCCTGAGGGAAGACCCAGGATACCACTCCAGTGATGAGCTACATCATAGCTAGGAATCTGAAAAGTCTGGAGTGCAATGTCTTGCAAATGCGTCTTGGCTACATTAGATATTGCCAGCTCAGAGGTGATCTCGTCATTGCCCAGCTCGTGGCGTCCACCACCAGCTAAGAGTCTGCTACCCACATTGCGGAAATAGTAATACCCGCGATCCATGTGGATGCATGCAGCTGGTAAGCGCGGAATGCGCTGACTGACGATGACTTGATTGCGTACAGCGGTGATATGCGCCGTAGGAATCAGATTTTTTGCAAAGCCATTAGAAGCAATCACGAGTCTATCTGTCAGGAGACGAGCGTCATTCTCGCCATGGACTATGATCTCCTCTGAGCTCATCTCGTACCTGCTTGCTCTGAATCCTGTGATCACCCGTACTCTTGCCTCGCGAAGCACCTCATGCAATCGCATCAGGAGTACCATAGGCTGTATCTGGCCCTCTGCATACTGAGATATACACTGTACGTGGGGCTGCCATAGAGAGGAAGACTCTGAGCGATGATCGGGATACTTACCGCCAGGTAGAAAGAAGTCCGTCAGTCCCGTGATGCTATGCATCTGATGATTGAGCTCTGTGAGCTGAGAGATGCAGGCACTATGACTTGCAGCGAGGGACTCGGTGAAGATCTCATAGGCTGGAGCTTTACTCCAAGAAATCCCATGAGTGTCTAAGAATTCTTGGAGCAGGAGCCTACCCTTCCAGCGTCTCTCCACTAGTGTCCAGAGCTCATCAGCTCCCTGCTCATTGATATTGCTTAGCAGCTCGGATGCGGAGCCAGTGCAGATAAATCCGGCATTCTTAGTACTTGCACCCTGCGGAATGGCATGTGCATCTACGATCTGGATACTGGCACGAGGGTATGTTCGCGATAGTGCCAAAGCACTGAAAGAACCTACCAAGCCCGCTCCTATGATGGTGATATCCGCTCGTGCAGCTAACCACTGCTTCTCCCAGTAGCTAAAGATCATGAGCGGGCAATATAAGTGGACCAATCATGAATATCATGCTAGCTAGCGCAGTCTATCAGCACTGCGGACCAGCTTTTCGTCTGATCTGATGGAGCGATTGGCTACGATAAGGAAGAGTATAGCCACAGCTGGAAAAAACGTACCTGCAGTAATCTGCAACAGCGGTGAAGTACCTGCTTCTGCTCTCAGCAGAAAATATCCTACCACAGGGAGCGCTAGGATAAATAGCATATTGACGGCATTAATCTTCAGCTGTGTCTTGCGATTCTTGTAGAGAAATATACTGAGGAGTATAAGGCCCAGGATAAGACCATTAGTCACAGACAGTACAGGATGATCTACTGACTCGAGACTTCCATCAGCAGTGATGGTCTCCGTAATCGTCTCGCTATCCGCGATAGGAATCTTAAATAGCAGCGCCATGACGATCAGGGCTAGCAGCATCCATACAGTCTGTATTCTTTGGATCATAGTAGTGTCTTGCTAGTAAGATACGAAGATAGCGCTGCTGTCTTATCTGCACAAGAAGGGTAGACCTACGGACACATCGAGCTGTCAGATCTTCCAGCATCCTCTGGCGGCCCGGGTGGATCACCTAGGCGCTCGATCCGCATAGTCCAGAGCGACTCGCACCATCAATTCCACACCATGCTGGAGGGCAGCATCATCTATGTAGAAGTCGGGCGTATGATGTGGCGCGGCATCCTGAGGAGCAGTATCCAAGGGCTTACCGCCCAAAAACCAGAAAAATGCGGGAATCTCATTGGCATAAAAGCTAAAGTCTTCTCCGCCCGTGACTGCTGGGACTACTCGTACGTGATCTTCTCCCAGTACGGAGGTGACGCTAGGAAGCATCATTCGAGTGAGCTCAGGACTATTGTATGTGACTGGCACATACTTGTCTATCTGCACATCGACAGTTGCGCCCTGAGCGGCTGCTATGTGATGGGCAGTGTGATGGATCTTCTCGTGAATCAGATTTTGCATGGCTGTATCTAGCGTGCGTATAGTACCTATAAGAGTGCATGCCTCGGGAATGATATTGTTCCGCACACCCCCTGTGATCTTCCCTACAGAGATGACGGCAGCCTCTTGAGTCAAGTCCGTCTGCCTTGATATGATGGTCTGCAGACCCATGACGATCTGTGCGGCTGTGACGATCGGGTCTACTCCACCCCAAGGTCTAGAACCATGCGTTTGCTTACCGTGTACCGTGATTTCAAATCGATCCGCCGCAGCCATGATACCACCGACGCGGTAATTGACCGTACCTAGATCGGCGCCTGCGGCGATATGCTGACCAAACATCACCTCAATGCCAAATTTCTCCAACATACCTTCCTCAATCATCAGCTTAGCGCCGCCTTTCTCACCGGGAGGTGCTCCTTCTTCTGCTGGTTGAAATACAAATACGATGGTACCTTTCACATCAGCTTTCATCTCAGCAAGAATCTTAGCGGCGCCCATCAGCATAGCCACGTGCGTATCATGACCACAAGCATGCATCACGCCTGTCTCAACACCCTGAAAAGTTGTCTTGACTTTACTTGCATACGGCACTGGAGTACGTTCCGTGACAGGGAGAGCGTCTATATCTGCTCTCAAGCCAACAGTAGGTCCTGGAAGGCCACCTTTGAGCACAGCAACGACACCTGTCTTAGCGATACCAGTGTGAACCTCTAGGCCCAGAGCTGTCATCTGTGCAGCTATATACTTAGCAGTTTCAAATTCACGATTGGATAGCTCTGGGTTCTGGTGGAGATGGTGTCTCCAGTCTACTACAGTATTGTCGATGCTCTCTGCACGAGAGGAAATGTCGCTGACCGACTGAGCAGTAAGTACAGAAGGTAGTAAAAGACATAAGAATATAGTAAATCGCATGGCGCATTCAAGATTGATACGCCGCGCAAGGTACTCATAAATTCGCAAACTTGATCGCCATGCGTATACGTATAGTAGGAATGACGATGATGCTACAGCTCGTCCATACCGCTAGCATTCGGTATGATCGCGTGTCTATCGATTGGGTGCTATAGTGACGCTCTTGGTAGCGACCATGTCTCCATTTCTGTAAAGCAAGATCTGATATGATCCAACTTTCCAACTCTCCGTGGATATGTCTAGGGTATGCGTACCAGGTGCAAGAGGCTTCTTGGTCATGGGCTGATCGTGAGTGAATCCCTGCGGGTCAACTATGGTGACAGTATAGAGAATCTCTCTGGGAGAATCGCTGGGCACAGAAGCTTTAGCCACCTGCAGATTTGTCCTTATCGTATTGCTGCTCCTTGTGAACTCTACTGTCATCTCGTCTTTTTCGACAGATGAGAAATTCTTACTCGCCTGAGCGAAACTAAAGCTCGTGATAGTGACACATAGTAAGAGCGCTATATAGTATTTCATCTTTCTCATAATTTTTTTCTGCTTATTTAATCTCCACAACTTTTACATTATCGATGTAGTGAGTGCCTTCATAGATCCCCATATGTGCTGACCATCTGACTGGGATGGGCACGTCTTGATCGACTGTGAAAGTGTAAGAGAAAGTCTCCCAATACGTCTTGTAGGGCACAAAGGTCTCAAAGATGGTGGTCCACGGATCTCCGTCAAGCTCCATATGCAATATCATGCCTGATGCATCTGGTGATCTTGCTTGGAATGAAACACGATATGTCTTGCCATTTTCTATATTCAGATCTCCATGGCTCAGCTGAGCCCGCCAGTTACCTGTAGAATGCGCTTGTGTGATATCCACTTCCATACACTGAGTGCCCTCGGCAGGATCTACAGTGCTTATCTGATGGGTCAATTGTACTTCCGGATTCGTGTGCCATACAGTCCATCCAGATTGGCCTGATTCGAAGCCTGGGTTATCGAGCATATTGACATAGCACTCTCTGATTTCTGCTAGAAATTCTGAGTTAGCATTTACTTCAAATCCTCCTTCTAGGGTAATTTCCTCGCTTCCGCGAAAATTCACATCACGAGTAGCTTGGACGCGACCCTCAGCAGTCACGAGATCACCGTGGTATTTTCCTGACGGTATATTAGGACTGTCTACGTCTGTCTGATCATAGCCATTACAGTCGATACAATCAGGACATCTAAGATCACCGCATGCAAGGACTTCTATCTGGTCAGACAAGGTGATGGGTCCGTAAGTATAATTAATTGTATATATACCAGGTCCCACCTCATCAGCATCAAAATCAAAAGAGTCGTCACCATTATCAGTGACTCCAGGACCACTGTAGACACCGCCTTGACCCATACCTCCCGTCAATCCACGGTGTAGACCAGCATTTTCACATATAGCCACGTCCAGCTCCAGCTCATCTTCGACTACAGGCTGCGTGTAAACCCTCAATTCCGAAAATCCATAGCAACCACCGCCATGATTGTCAAGTGCGGTGAGCAGTAAATACCTGGCGCGCACGCCATTCAAGTCGCCAACTTTAAATCCTTCATGGAAAGAAGTATACTCTGCACGGGGCACCGTAATTGTATCACGTATAGTCCATGAGGAATTATTATTGGAGGTGGCCACTACGACAGTCTTGACACCAGACTTGATATACTCTGGATGTGTAAGATTCCACAGCTGGATGTCATGGAGATCTCTTCGGACACCAAAGTCGTATCTGATCCAGTGACTTTGACCCATGACTCCATGAGGATTAGCAGATCTATCGCAGGACATCCAGCCATCTGTAATGTCTGTACTGTGGCGATCTTCGTAGCACTGAGCTGATAAATTTATGGTAACGAAGGTCGCGATGATGATTCCTATATATTTCATTTTTTCTGGGCTTTGTGTAGTAAGATTTCTGAGAGAGAAATTGCTTGACTTTCTATTGCAGGAAGCCTATAGGATTATCGCTACTTGATGAAGAATAAAATTCATGTAGATTAGGGAAGATGATATCTAAGTCCTGCCCTGTCACACCAAACCACTTAGCGACTTCAGCGAAATACTCATCAGTACTCTGCTGCGGTATGAGCACACCTCTGCCGAGTTCGATATCAGTATTGAGCGCTAGTGACGGATAATCTCCATAGATCTGACCACCATTGATCAGATTAGGTCCGCCCATGACCATAGCATTTCCACCCCAGGCATGATCAGAGCCATTACCATTAGATGCGAGGGTACGACCAAATTCACTGATGGTCATCGTCAGTACATCATCTTCATGACCTATTTGCTCGAGTCCTGTCATGAAAGCGGACAGTCCTTGACTTATCTCGCCGAGCATGGCCGTCTGATTATTGAGGAGCTCGTCATGATGATCCCATCCTCCATATACTATGTAAAATACCTGGCGATTAAAATCTAGATCATCTTTGACATCGATCGTCTTGGCAATCATTTCTAGGCTGCTGCCAAAATATGTATCTGGAAAGAGAGTTGGATCAAACTCAACACTATTTTGAAGGGCAGCTTGGAATTCTACATGTGCATCCTTGGCATTCATGATGACATCCATGTAGGACTTGTCAAATATATTCTGATATTGCTGAGCAAGTAGGCTATCTATAGCCTGCGTCCGAGATTCTCTAAAGTTCCAAGTAGAGTTAGGATCATAATTATCTATACCTACAGATCCACTGAAGGGATCTAGCGCATACTCGATCGTCTCATTACCTGTCTGAAATATATTGGTCCCAGACAGTGAGAGATTCATCGAGATATTCTGATTAGCGTTGCATGATCCGATGATATCTGCCATGCGTCCTGCCCATCCCTTGGACGATCGCACAGAGGGTATACCTGTCTGCCACTGCTGGATCTGATCAGAGTGCGAGAATAATCCTATAGGAAGATCCGTGCCGCTGTTAAATGTAGCTTTTGTGGTAGTATTATTAAGCAGAGTTCCTGTATTGGCCAAGAAGGCCATTTTATTTTGATCAAATAGATCGCGTACCTCTGGCATGCTTGGGTGTACAGCAAAGTCTCTTGCCGCGTGGCCTGGCGTACCCGCCTTGAGGCGAAGTAACTCATTTCTAGGAATAGCAAGACCACTGCGCGTGGCGACATACTCCATATGGCGACTGAGTTCCCATGGAGCCAGCATATTATATGAGTCACATCCCCCAGCAAATAAGATGCAGACTATGGCTTTGTATCCAGAACAATCATTTACTGTGGCATTGGATATAGCAGCGGCATTGAGAGCTTTGAGATTTAAGAAACTATTCATAAATGTCATGTAGCCGAGTCCAGCACAGCTGGCTTGCCCGAGAAAATTTCTTCTTGATATTGGTTTCATATGACTAGAGTATGAGGTAATTACTGGGGAAATAAATGAATGGACTCGGTTGCTATTTAAACACGGCGTAATCTGGCGATATAAGAGTAAGGTAGAGGCCTTGACGCACTCTCCACTCTTGGTAGCTAGGTTCGTCTTCATTAAAGTGCATCTGAGCTCTACGGATGATCGCTCGTGTCTCATCGCTCATCATACCATAGGTAAAGCGCTTGTCCAGCCAGTTGACATATGCTTCTGGATCTTGGATGATGGGTGTAGGCTCTGAGAGATCCCACCAGGTCCATCGATTGTCTAGATTTTCCCATGCCTCCATGACCCTACCTTGCCACATCATATCTGATATGACATTGATATATCCTATGCTGGTCCGCGCATCGTGTAAAGTAAACTCTGGGGCCACGAGTCCAGCGTCAGAGATAGGTCCTAGGGGCGTATCAGTAGGCAGATAAAAATTAAAAACACTCGGGGAGGCCATCAGATCTTGCCTAGTCTCCTGAGCAAAATTGTAGACAATGTTCCAGTAATTATTATTAGCATTTTCCTTATCGATCATACGCGCCATATGCGTATATCTATGAAAAGGTGCCTTGAGCCTAGATCGGTGGTCATCCATGAGAGCAGAGCAGTCTCGCACTTCTGGATCAAGCAATATAGCTTTGATCACAGCTTTCATATCACCCTTGACACCTGATCCATTATTATTAAATGCTTGAGCCACACGCGTGACGTATGCTGGAGAAGGATTGGAAGTAGTGAGCCGCTGGATGAGTCGATATGCTACGAAGGGGGCGACACTAGGACGGTCAAATATGATATCAAGCGCCTGGTCAACTTCATGCTCTCCTGATGCATTAGCATAGACGATCTCTGTATCAAATAGGGTCTTATTCCCATCTTCATGCTGATCTTCATCTCTCCCTGAGGTACTCGGATCATCCTCGTCATACATGAGCATAGGTATCGTCACATCAGCATTCCACATGCCCATACCAAAGCGCAAATTACCAGGCTGCGATGCTAAGCGACCTCCAAAACCATAGCCAGTAAATACTTTGGACAATTCACGAATGTCATCTTGATCATATGTGGGTACTTCCTGCCCACCTGAAATGATACGTGAGCCATCTATATTGAGCTCGTACAGGCCTATGGTAAAGAGCTGCATCAGCTCTCTCGCATAGTTTTCATCAGGCTGTGTATTTTCGGTCACATTGGTCTTGGGATTATTTACATGAGTGAGATAAAATCCCATGGCAGGATGCCTAGATACATCGCCTATCAGATCTCTATAATTACCAAAAGCATGCTTGAGCAGGACATCGTAGTAGGACGCCATTCCATCACCAAATCCGCTGAGATCTGACTTACGAGAGATTACCAGAATCTCTGAAAGTGCTACTGCGACCTTATGCCTCAGGAGATCCTCATTGGTCATATTTACGTGCCACCATCCATAGTTAAACTCTCTCCAGACCGGACGCCTTCTTAGCTCAGTGGAGTCCATAGTGGCTAGCCATATAGAATCATTCAAGTCTTGGTGTATCTGATGGACTACAGGAAGGAGATAGCTCGTGTCCTTGACAAACTGATCATCGATCCACGCTTCCATACCCATATCGACTACTTCCAGAGTGGTACTATCATTGTGACCCATGGTAGCTTGCTGTAAGAATCGAGCAGCTTCAAAGTACTCAGCGTTCATACCAGATCCGTCGATGGTGTGAGAGGATCTTGCAGTGTCAGTATATCTGTCTGAATCGGTGTATTCACTACTCGAAGTGGTAGCAGATACCGGGAATCCACCAGCTCCTATATACGTCGGTGTCTGAGCAGACATCGCGGCTGCAGAAAGTAATAGCACGCAGATGACTGGTAGTAATCGGGGCATAGTCAGTAAGTTAAAGTGTAGATAAATGTGTGCAGTCATAAACAAGACATAAAGGAATATTAATACCCCTACGAATATTTGTAAAAATCACGTCAAAACGCTGCTAGCGATTGATACATCAAGTGTAGGGATGAGTCGCAGAGTGAAATTAGGCCTTTCCACAGATTCTGACGATTAGCTGGCATGCAATCGGATAGATGTCCAGCTGAGCAAATATGCTCGTGTAGCATGATGT
>JAHDBH010000188.1 GCA_020630495.1 Saprospiraceae bacterium | reverse complement strand
TCATCCACCCACCTTCAAAATTTTTTGAAAACCATAGGCATCTCCATCAAAAACTCTGATTACATAGATACCTGGAACAAGACCTGACATATCTATCGTAGCGCTTTCTGTACTTGATTCTAGAAGATCTATAGATCGCTGAAGCACTCCACGCATATCATAGATCTCTGCGGACTCAAATCGTGCTCCTGATACAACCAACTCGTCCAGCACAGGATTAGGAGAAGCGGAGAATGATAGGGCATCCGGGTTGCTCGTCGAGACAGTGATTTCGCAGACCATGTCTTCAGGGTAATTGAGCTCATCATCATTATAGCAACGCAAAAAACCACCTGGTGCTGGATCCGCGGCACCGAATCTTGGGAAGAGATACTTGTCAGAGCCTATCTTTTCTATAATTGTGCCGTTCATATCACATGAGGAGAGGTATAAGGATGTAATATGCTGCACAGCATATTCTACTTCATCAATGATCAAGCTGGTGACGCTATCAATGATCACATACGTATAGTCTCGCCCATACATGCAATATGATCTGAGAGTATCTCCAGCCACAAGCGTAAAATCATACAAATCATGGAATTGCTCATCGCTTGGATCATACACGTCTATTTTACGATCACTGTAATGTAGATAGAAGTCTTGAAAGAATGATCTCCGTACATCGCCATCACGCACGATAGTCAGGGACTCTGATATGACAGCGCATGAGCGACCTAGTATAAGCGTGTCTCCAGTCTTGAGAAACTCACGATATTCATCAATCCCATCAGGGATAAAATCATCTTGGACGTAGATCCAGCGAGCGCCATCAGGCCATCCCTGGGCAGATAGTAGGAAGGAAGTCAAAAGGACCAATACGATGAGGTGGAGTAATCTGTACATAAAGCGATTATTATATCGTACTAATGTACAACATTAAGTCGTCTAATCCCAAAATGTGCAATAGGAATTTTGTATGGAAGTGCATCTTGGGATTACGCCTCAGATATTCAATGGCTTGTGTGAACAGGCTTGACCTCTGCGTGCGTAAGTTTTGCTTATATACAGATATTGGATTTTTGGAGAAGTAATGATCTTGAGATGAACTGTGTCAAGGAAGCTTGCGCCTGGGCTCTATCTAGCTACCAGCCGCAGACGGGCTGCCTACAGCCACCGCGCTATGGCTACTGATTGAGAGATATGCTGATACGCTTTTGCCCACCGCGAGTCTCGTGGACTCGCGAGAGTCCACGGAAAACAGGGGCAAGCTAACACACAGACAGATAAGCGAAAATCTTAGCGCTACTCCAAGGAGTGAGGACTCTACGACGAAAGCGGCTCTAGACAAAATTGCGAGAACTGAATCATGCCACTGCCACATGAGCATCATATGACGCGTGTTGCCGAGCAAGCCATGGCACTCGGTATGTCTCGTAGACTGGCAAGAGTCTAGGTACCAAAGAGTGCCCCATCGCCGTTACTACATCTGATGAAATACCTGCTCACATCCATCGTACTCCTCGCTGCTGTGTCCGTGGCTCTGCACCGCGATGGCTACCATAGCTCTGGCGAGATGGATGCTGGTCATGACTGTGCGTATCATCTGGTGGATGGGCCATCGTACGAGGCTGAGGATAGCGACGATACCAGACGAAGTACGGAGATCCCGTGGAGCCCTGAGCGGCGGCTACGCATCTCGGATTTCCAGGCGTCTAATCGCAATAGATCCTACCAGGCGCTGACGGCAAGCGGCATCCGATATGATGCTGAGACGGTAGCTCCTCACGGGCGATTGTATGTGGAGCTAGAATCATTTTTTACGCCAGAGGAGTCGTATTTTACACCGAGCGATCGAGACAGTATGGTGCTGCTGCATGAGCAATTGCACTTTGATATCACGGAGCTGCACGCTCGCAAGATGCGCAGGGCCATGCAGGAATCGATCCATAGTGTGCGGGATTTTAAGCGGAAGCATCAGCGAATCTTCAAGCAGATACAGGCGGAGATGGATGAGATGCAGCAGCGCTACGATCGCGATGTATACGCGGATGATTCACTGCAGGCAGGATGGGTGCGATATGTGACCGAGGAGATGTCTGCGCTGGAGAGCTGGGCGGCTAAGAGCTTTTATCTGGAGTAGGTTGCTTTCGCAAAAATGTGATGCCGTCTTGCCCCTACTTATGCGTGGTACCAAGAGTGCACAAAATAGAGATCTATTGAAAGCCAAAGAACTATGGGCGAAGTACACAAAAACCAAGCAACAATAAGTGAATTTGATATCTCAGATTACCTTGACGACGATGAAGTGATAACGGAGTATCTTAACACCGCCCTCGAGGAGGGAGATAATGATGATGTATTGCGTGCCATAAGACATGTGGCAAAAGCTGTGGGTATTGCTGCCATCTCTAACAAGAGTGGCCTCAGTCGTTCTAATTTACACAAGGCATTATCGGACGGTGCCAAGCCACAATTTGCTACCATCATGAAAGTTCTTCGCGCCCTGGGTAGAGATATCCAAGTGACTCCACGTGATGCTTGATATCCATACGAAAATCGAGCATCTGATATGAGCGGCAGCACATTTGCTCTCCGCGAGTCTCGTGGACTCGCGAGAGTCTATGGACGTAAGAGCTCTCATAGAAATTACCAGCACGTCCCTGGCGGCAGCGCATTTGCTCTCCGCGAGTCTCGTGGACTCGCGAGAGTCT
>JAHDBH010000043.1:21465-23706 GCA_020630495.1 Saprospiraceae bacterium | reverse complement strand
CCGTCACAGACCTGACGTAAAGTCATATATGGCATCTTGCTGCGATCGTCTCGGCTAACTTTAGGTCATGAAAAAGAGATTATCCACACTCCTAGCAGCTCTCACGCTACTGATCGCATCTACTATATCTGCTGACGCGCAATCACCAGAAACGTACAGCCGGGTACAGATTGCCCTAGAGGGGAAGACTGGTTTTCACTTGCAGCGCCTTGGGCTGGAAGTGGATCATGGTGCTTGGTATGGACATAGCTACTTTGCTACAGATCTCTCTGAGGCAGAGATACATTTGCTCGACAGAGCTGGCTACACTTATAAGATCCTCATCCCTGATGTGACAGAGCACTATTCGATGCAGTATGCGGATCGTCGCTCCGAGGATTGCCGCGATGTGGCAGACCTATTTGATGTAGAAACTCCGAGTAATTTTCAGCTCGGCACGCTCGCTGGCTATTACAGATATGATGAGATGCTCGCAGAACTGGATAAGATGCGGGCGCTCTATCCTCAGCTCATCTCAGAGCGTGCTCCGCTAGACGGACCTATCACTCATGATGGCAATGAGATCTACTGGCTGCGTATGTCTGATCAGCCAGAGCAGGATCAGGACAAGCCCGAGATACTTTTCACCTCGCTGCACCACGCACGCGAGCCTATGAGTCTGACACAGCTGATATTCCAGATGTGGTACCTACTCGAGAACTATGGTAAAGATGATCGGGTCACATACATGCTTGATCACGCTGAGATCTATTTCATACCATGTCTCAATCCAGATGGCTACATCTATAATGAAGTCATAGGACCTGATGGCGGAGGCCTATGGCGAAAGAATCGCCGAGACAATGGTAATGGCATCTTTGGTGTAGATCTCAATAGAAACTACGGCTACGAGTGGGGCTTTGATGATCAGGGGTCCTCACCAGATAGTAACCGAGCGACATACCGTGGACCAGCACCATTCAGCGAGCCTGAAACGCAGGCGATCAGGGATTTTACGCTAGATCATGAATTTCAGATTGCGCTCAATAATCACAGCTTTGGTAATCTGCTGATCTATCCCTTTGGATTTAGCGATTCGCCTACACCAGATCAGCCGACCTTCTTGGCGATGAGTAAAGCAATGACACGGCTTAATGACTTCGTCTATGGGACAGGATCTGAGACTGTAGGCTACACGGTGAATGGTGACTCGGACGACTGGTTTTATGGTAAGGAAGATGACAAGCCTCTCATCTTTGCGATGACGCCTGAGAGTGGTCCTAGGCAATATGGCTTTTGGCCGCCGATGAGCGAGATAGAGAGAATAGCTAAAGAGAGCCACGAGATGAATCTGACTGCGATAGAGCTCTTGCTAGACTATACAGACCTCACGATGGAGGATCGTCCCTACCTTTTCGCCTCTGGCGAGCGACTGGGGATCAATCTATTTCGAGCTGGACTACAGAGTGGGAGTCTGGCTCTTGATTATAAGCCACTCAGCCCTGGCCTGGCCTCTGTCACGGGACCAGCTTCTGTGACTCTTGATCATCTGGAGATGATATCTGATTCTGTTGTGCTGGTACTGAGCAGCGATGCTGTGGTGGGTGAGACGCTAGAGTGGTCTGTCTCAAGGACAAATGCGGGCTACACCGTATCGGATACATTTAGCATTATCTATGGTATGCCTGTGCTAGATGTCATCTATGCAGACTCGATCAGCTCGCTCGATGCGTGGTCTGTAGATGATGATAATACGGCTGACTGGAGTCTGGATACGGACGTGTTCTTCTCAGCTCCGAGTAGTATGTCAGATTCTCCTGGTGCCGACTACGAGGGCAATGCAAGTAGCGTCATCCAGGTCGCGCAGCCGATAGATCTACCAGAGTCAGATAATATAAGTCTAGAATTCCAAGCTCTCTGGGAGATAGAGCCTGCCTACGATTATGTGACTTGCGACATCTCTACAGATGGCCTATCATGGATCCCTCAGTGCGGACGCTTCACGCGACTGGGATCTGGAGATCAGCTATTGGGTGAGCCGCTGTACGATGGCGTGCAGAATCAGTGGGTGCAGGAATCTATAGACCTATCGCCGTACACTGGTGAATCTGTCATGATCCGATTTCACCTAGTGAGTGACGGCGGCATAGAAGGGGCTGGATTTAATTTTGACGATTTCACCATTAGATCCCAGACAGATATCGTCAGCAGCGTGCTGGATCCATCAGAGTTCATCTCTGTAAAGATCTATCCTAGTCCAAG
>JAHDBH010000043.1:0-21365 GCA_020630495.1 Saprospiraceae bacterium | reverse complement strand
CCGGTCTCAGATCTGTGGGCTTAAGGATATCTGAGCCGAGACTGACACCTGGCTCTCGATCCAGGCCGCGCTGCGCTCGCATATACGTAGCAGCAAATCGCAGCCTATCCACTGGCGTATAACTCAGTCGGATGAGTCCTTCTCTGAAATTAGCTCCCAATGGATGCGCCAGAGCGTACTGTGTATGCGAGTAGCTGGCACTACTATCTCTGTGGGCGTAAGTGAATGGACGTACCTGATTATACTCTAGCTGCGCAGATAGACCCTGTACACCAAGTAAGTCATAAGTCTTGATTCCCAACTGAAAACCATTTTTGTTTCCCCACCAGCCATTGCCATCAAGCAATCGACTGACTATAAGCTCATCAATCATGAGCTGACCATAAAATCTCGTATGATCTGAGATATCATATCGGAAGTCTATTCCGAGGAGTACATTATCTGGGCTGCCTATTTTTTGCTCTACCGTGCGGTAAAATATCAGCGGATTAAGATACTGAAGCTCAAATTGATTATTTCTCGAAAATACTACTGCCTCATATAATCCAATATATGTGCGCGGGCTGATCTGAAGACCCAGGTAGTGAGCGGTCATGTATTTTTTAGGCAGTAGTCCGTTACCGCCTGTGATCAGCGGTGAGCTGGGAAGTAGCTCTGCATAGATATTCTGATAGGTGAGACGCCAGACCTGCGTACGGAATTTCAAATAAAAATAATTATCAGAAAAATCACTCAGCAGGAGCGATCTCAATCCACTACCGATAAAGTGGCGGCCGTGGCCAAGAGATATATCAATATGCCTACTCAGACCATAGGTGATGCCGCCATCGGCATTAAGAAAATCAAAGCCTTGATCTACCCCGAGAAAATCACTAGAAAATCCTTTGTACAAACCTTGTCCAGGTATAGACCTTTGCAATCTGATAGCATCTACGATATACTGCGGAAATGATTCCTGTGTCTCTAGCACACGCGTATAGAAAAACAACTTATTATCTACACTTCCTCGTATGGCTATACCGCGCTGATTTCTCCAGAGCGGCTGACCAGCCAGACTAGACTGACCATAGCTCAGATCCAATATCGGATTTACGCGCAGAGTGAAACTCGGCATATCCAATTGAAAAAAATGTGCAGGTGATCTGTAGAAGTTTTTTAATAAAGGTCTTTTACTTGTGGCATATAGGATATGTGTACTATCAATTCCCTCATCATAGCGAGCGGACATACTTCGCTGATCCGCTGTGATCTGGGACGCTTCATCTATCCGCGAGGCGTATTGAGACCATATATCCTGTCGCAGAGGATAAATAGGGAAATGCATGACGGTATCTTGCAGCTTCATGCTCAGCTTCTCGACGACTTCTGAGCTCTGTGCGTCGCGATAGATCGGTGACAGCTGTGCGGCAAGGCAGGTCGAAAGAAAAATTAATAATGATGCGAAAAGCGCCCTCACGACTCAAATTTTAAAAGCATCGATTTAATGTACGAATCAAAAATCTCCGCATCATCATCTAAAAACTCGACCTCCACTGGCAGAATAAATATAGGCAGCTTGGCCTCTATGATAAAATCTCTGTGCAGCGCAAGTCGAGTAGCATCTTTTTCGGTGGTAAGGATAATTTTATTGTCAGATCCGAAGTTTTCAAATACTCGCTGGATCTGCCCCATCTCATAGTTACTGAAGTAATGATGATCCTCAAAGTTCATGGTACTGAGATCTCCCGTATGCGCTTCCAGATATGACATAAGATAATCTGTGTGTGCGATGGCAGATACAAGCAGTACATCTATGCGCTCATCTAGTATCACTGATATCTCGTGATCTAATAAAAAATAAGGCCGCTCATATCTATATCTTGTAAATAAGATAGGGTGCTCGCTACCCTGTCGCAATCTCTGGCGCCATGCTGCACGGTCTTGATGACTTACTGTGGCTGGTGACTTGCTCACAATAGTCAGATCAGCGCGCTTCCGTGCCGTGGGCAAATCACGCAGTCTACCAGATGGCAGGAGAAAATCCTTAAAGTAGGGTCGACTGTACTCTGTGAGTAGGATATTAAGATAGGGCTTGACGGCTAGATGCTGAAAAGCGTCATCCAGCAAGACTGTCTGGATATCTGGACGATCCTTGAGCATGCTGATGATACCCACTACTCTGCTCTCGGCCACTGCCACTGGGAGTTCAGGAAACTTCCTAGCAAACTGCAGGGGCTCATCCCCTGTCTGTAGACTATTTCCCGAAGCATACACCCACTTGAATCCCTTGCTAGACCGTCCATAGCCACGGCTCAGTGTGGCTACTTGGATGTGGGGGGATAGTAATCTGATGAGATATTCGATATGGGGGCTTTTGCCAGTGCCGCCTATGCTCAGATTGCCAACGCAGATGACGGGTATGGCAAACTCCACACGCTTGAGTAGTCCCCAGGCGTACCAGCGGGATCGCAGCCATACGGATAGTCCGTAGATCAATGATACTGGCAGAAGAAGTATCTGCACGATTCTGTAGCGAAACACACAGCAAAGCTAGGGCAACCAGCAGGGATCTATATCAGATGGACAATCGACCCGATGATTAAAAGCCCTGGATCTAGAGTAAAGGTCGTGATAGACACTAGATTGCCTGCGAAAATCGCATTGATAGGCTGATGAGATGGACCTAGTCCAAAATCAGCAATGTGTAATCGACTACTAGGGCTATATAGGTGTATGATAATAAGCTTCCTCCTCTCTCACGGTGTAGATGTCCTTCATCACGTGGCATCCTACGGCGCAGTCCATACAGCGCTTGGGTGTACAGTACTGCTGATGCAGATGAAGTAGTGCCTGGCTATCTGCTGCAGATGTGAATGGCACTGGTAGCTCTCTCCAGGTCTTAGTAATCTTATTGAGCTCAGGCTTGATCTCTGCAAGCCACTGGAGTACATGAGATGCACGCTCTGTGGTCTGATGACGCTGATAATAGTGAAAGAGGAATGGTAGAATGGCATTGATCAAGAGCAAGTCTTGAAAGCCTCGAGTAATTGATTTGGGCTGTGCCTTGCTCTCTCTTCTAAATGTATAGTGCGTAGACCAGTACTCTGTAGCGCTGCTAGAAATGGCTGATCTGAGATCAGCAAGACTATAGCACTCAGTGAGTGTGCGCAGCAGTGGAAAGGACTTTTCTATCAATCCCGCGAGTAGCGAGATACGTACAGTAGGAAAAGCGGCTGGTCGCATCCTAAGAAATTTCCAGATACTTGCATCCATAGGCTCGATCTGATGCTTCCACCTGAGGTACTTGTACTCCCGAGCTAGCGCCTGGGGATAATCTCCTTCCATCTGCCCAGCGAGCATTCCTGCTTGTCCGTATAGCAGACTCTCTAGCTGCAGTCTATCTCCACGATACTTGAGGATCACTGCGAGTGGAAGAGATCTGGCAAGCATAAGAAACCCCAGCTTATTCTTTTGTAGTCCAAAGTACTCACTCAGGTGTAAGAAGAAACTGCGCTCCCAGTCACCCTTGGTCTCTGTAAGGAGACCGTCAATGTGAGCCGTCTTCTGTTCCATACGATCTACAAGCAAGCGATCAAGCCAAGAGGACCACACGAGCGACGGTAGGTCTGATAGATAGGAGGCACAGGGTATCTCAACTCTTGACTGACGCAGTCGTAGATATTTCACGTGACTCTGCTGTGAGACTAGATGCTTGAGTTCTAGTGTGGGTATGGTCTTGCCAGACTGCGTGTAGATGGGTGCATCATCTTCCCATACCACATGCAATATGACAGAATTATAAGCAGGGTCATGCTGATGGCCGTGAGCTGTCCAGTCCGAGGAGTATACATGCATCTCTACATTGCCTACCCACTGCTGGCCATCTATGCTGAGATCCGCATGATGAAAATCTGGACCTGAGTGATGATTGTGCTTTCCCCATGCCTTGATCTGGATGGATGCCCCAGATACAGTGCGCAGATCAGTGAAGGGGAATCGTCTCGTCTTCCATAGATAGTGGATAAAATCTTCTTTCATAGCTCCTGCTTCTCACAGGTACTATGTCCAGAGATGAGCTATTGTGACCACATCACCTTCGCTGATAGTGAATAAAGCTGTATGCGTGACTATTCTTATCATCAGCGGGATGATTTTCTCTACTCAGCTCAGTAAGCCGGTCTGGATGCGCTAGGTGAAAGTGTGTATCGGCATCCTCTATCTGCGCATCTACCTCTGTCCAGTAGAGCTCATCCCAGTCTGCCTCAGTCTGACGATAGATCTCTGCACCACCTATAATAAACACCTTATTGTGACCTGCCTCTACCATGCTTTGATAAGCAGCATCTATAGAGTGCACTACCTGGCATCCTCGGACCTGGTAGTCAGGATTTCTGGTGATGATGACATTGGCCCGGCCTGGAAGGGGTCGGCCTATAGATTCATAGCACTTACGACCCATGATGACAGGGTATCCCATGGTCGTTCTCTTAAAGTGCTTGAGATCTGCTGGTAGCTTCCATGGTAGATCGCCGTCTTTACCTATGGCGCCATCTTTGGCTACGGCTATGATGCTGCTGATAATCATGGGAACTCGGTGCTAGTCATTAATCTATCTGTATAGCTGTGTCATCATCTCCGTATAGCCTGGTGGTGAGCATACGATCTTCCCACCAGCGCTTTTCTCTAGAGATGTCTCCGCGGATATACTTTTCCATCACCAGACCGGCGATGGGTGAGGCGAAGGTAGATCCCCAGCCGGCATTTTCTATGTATACCGCGATGGCAATCTGAGGATTTTCTCTAGGGGCAAAAGCAAAGAATACGGAGTGATCTTTTCCTTGTGGGTTCTGACTGGTACCTGTCTTACCGCATACGCTCATGCCTGGGATGGCTGCTGATCTGGATGTGCCATAGTCGACTGCAGCTTGCATGCCATCTGTGATCACCGCGCAGGCTTCTTTGCTTAGGTCTGTGGTGTGGCGCTCATACTTTATAGCTGTAGGATCAGCTGATCGCTCGCTGATGCTCCGTACGAGATGTGGCTCTATATAGTATCCTTGATTAGCTATGATGGCAGCCAGATTGGCCATCTGAAGGGTAGTCAATTGTAATTCACCCTGACCTATGCCCAGACTGATGGTATAGGTAGATCGCCACTTTCGCCTACCATAGATGTCATCATAGAGCTTAGCATCTGGCACGGAGCCAGTCTGCTCAGAAGGCAGGTCTACACCCAGCGCCCTACCTAGACCCCACTGGCCTAGTTCCTGGTGCAGCTTGTCCATGCCGACATCAGCTTGATCAAATCCGTCCTCTTCTATGAGTCTCCTATAAAGGTCAAAGAAATATGAATTGCAGGAATAGGCGATTGCCGTCTCCATATTGACGGGTGATGGGTGCTCGTGGCAACCGTAGCGGAATGTCTTATAGTAATATGCACCTGGGCAGTGGTACGTCTCGCTTTTGGACGAAAGTCCCCTATCAATCGCTAGCGCCCCGAGTATAGGCTTGAAGATGGAGCCTGGAGGATACTTGGCCATGGTCGCTCGATTAAATAGTGGCTTGAGGGTATCAGCTTGCAGTCGCTCAAAATTTCTAGAACGAGTACTGGAAATCGCAAGCTCACTGGGTGTATAGAGCGGCGCGCTAGCCATGCAAAGGATGTCACCCGTGCCAGGATCTATGGCGACGACTGCGCCCTTCTTTCCTATGAGTAGCTCCTCCGCATATGCCTGTAGCTGGATATCTAGTCCTAGATGAAGATCAGCACCGCTGATAGCAGGAGTATCCAGTGCGCCTGACTGATAGCGCTCCAGCTTGCGCCCATATCTATCCCTAAGTATATATCGGCGGCCCTTGGCTCCTCTGAGGTCATTCTCGTAGTACCGCTCTAGACCTGTCGCTCCTATCTGATCACCAGCACTGTAGATACCGTCAGAATCTCTGATAATCTGCTGATCCACTTCACTCACGTAGCCTAGTATATGGGCTGCATGCTGACTCTGATAGCTTCTCATGGATCTCAATACAGTGTGAAAGCCTGGAAACATAAACTTGTGCTCCTGAAACGCCAGGTACTGCTCCGCCGTGAGACGGCCGATCAGGGTATATGCTACGCTCTTGTCATACCGTATATCTGACCAGTCCTTCTGCAGGAGCTGATCGTACTTAGATCTTGAGATCTGTAATAGCCCGCACAGCAGGTCTACGTCCATCTCTGGATCCATCTGACTGTATACGACCTCCAGATCATACACTGGACCATTGCTTACCAGAAGCTCGCCCTGCCTATCGTAGACGAGTCCTCTTGCTGGATAGCTCACCACCTCTGAGAGAAATGCAGACTGCGCACGCTCAGAATATCTGGCACTTAGCACCTGCATATACATCAATACAAGCAAGAGAACACCTAATACCGTGGCTATCACAATACGGAAAACACTCATCCTGATATGATCTCTAGAAGGCGTCATCTACTCAAAAATATAAGGCGATACACCAGGGCAAACAGTAAGGAAAGCAATGCGCTCAGTAGCACACGTAAGACCAAAATTCCTGGCTTCATCAGTCCAAATTGATCCAGTATAAAATAGCATGTACTGTGCACGATGTAGAGTATAGATCCATACGTCAAGAATGTAGGGACTGTCAGCGTAAATTTTTCGGTGGTCATATTAATTCTCAGCTCACGCTCATCTAGTATATACTGGAGACAGTAGGGGCGGACAAAAAGCATGAGCACGAGGGCAGAAGTATGGATGCCTGGAGTCTGATACCATATATCAATCAGCAAGCCTATCGCAAATCCTATGATGAGGACGGTATTGCGCTGTACAGTCAGAGGCAGGGTGATAAGTGTTATAGGATACACAAAGATTACCAGACTACTGATAGCGCCTATGCGTAGATGCGAGTTCTGAAAGACAAATATCTGCAAGCATACGACTGCTGCAAGGCCTAGGATATGTCTGGTATTGATGCCTTTCATTGCTGGGTGGATATGTCCATGCGGAGGAGCTCGTCTCTATGTTGATTTTGTACGATGTAGACACTTCCTCTGCGTAAAAAGCGATCACCTACATCTATCACTAGTTCATAAAAATTGCTGCCTGCTTCTACACTCACTTCTTTGACTACTCCTATGGGATGTCTATCAGGAAAGATGAGGCTATTACGTACGATCACGGAGTCTCCTACGCTGACTTGGGCATGCTTTGGGATACCGTACATGACGAGACTCTGAGGATCATAGGGCTCCCACTCGAGGTATCCATAGAAATCAGAATGAGTGAAACCTGCGCTGATGCGGCTGTCCCTGTGCAAGGCTGATATAGCTCGACTATAGGACGGGCTTACCTCAGCTATGATTCCCAGCACACCGTCGCGACTGATGACGCCGTCCCCTGGCCGCACTCCGCTGCGGCTTCCCTGATCCATGATAAGATAGTTCTGTGATAGGCTGCTACTTGTCTGTAGCAGCGTGGCTGCTATGTACTTATACGGTACTGCACTGGATGTATCTATGACCCCTTGGCGTATGGGAGTAGCTCGGGCGTCGGTGCTACGGAGTAGAGCATTTTCTTCGTGGAGTTCTTGATTGCTCTGACGCAAATGAAAATAATCTGCGACGCCAGAGCTTCTCTTCTTCAAGTAGTTACTCATGCGATCCACGCTGCTGCGGAAGATGGCGCGCTGATGATTATTGTACCGCACCACGAGGTGCAGCGCTATTCCCTGCAGCAGGAGGAAGAGCAGCACATAGCTCCGTCTGGTGATGAAGTACAGTAGTTCGCGCATAGCTATTACAAAGGTGCTATAGGCGCGAGATACTTACGAGCTGCCATGAGCTTATATGCTCTTGCGCGGTATGAGGAAGGTAAATTTGTCAGTATTTTTCAGCGCTATCCCAGTACCCTTGACTACCGCCTGCAGAGGATCTTCGGTGACGTGGACTTGGAGTTTGGTTCTGTCAGCGATTCTCTTATCCAGACCTCTGAGCAAGGCTCCACCGCCCGTCAGGTAGATTCCTGTGCGGAAGATATCGGATGACAGCTCAGGCGGGGTGGTTTCTAGCGCTTTCACGATGGCCTCTTCGATCTGCGAGATTGGCTCATTGAGGCATTCGGCAATTTCCTGGTAGCTGATGGTGACCTGCTTAGGAATTCCACTGACCAGGTCGCGGCCATTTACCGAGTAGTCTGCAGGAGGATTATCTAGATGCGGCAGAGCACTTCCCACATGGATTTTTATTTGCTCCGCAGTGCGCTCACCTATGAGGACATTGTGCGTCTTCTTGATACTCTCTATGATCGCACGCGTAAACTCATCTCCTGCGATACGTAGAGATTGATCACAGACGATTCCTGATAGAGCTATCACGGCTATTTCTGTAGTTCCGCCTCCTATATCGATGATCATATTTCCTACTGGCTCTTCTACATCGAGGCCTATACCTAGGGCAGCAGCCATGGGCTCATAGATGAGGTAGACTTCCTTGGCATCCACATGATCAGCACTGTCAAATACGGCACGCTTTTCCACTTCTGTGATACCAGATGGGATACAGATCACCATCTTGAGATGAGTGAAAAATCGACGCTTGGTATCAAGCATGCCTATCATACCACGGATCATGCTCTCAGCTGCCTGAAAATCAGCAATCACACCGTCTTTGAGCGGTCTTATGGTGCGTATGTTTTCGTGAGTTTTCTCGTGCATGAGCATTGCACGTGTGCCTACGGCTATGGTCTCGCCAGTCTTCCAGTCGATAGCCACTATAGACGGCTCATTCACCACCACTGTACCGTCCTGTATGATGAGAGTATTAGCTGTACCGAGATCTATAGCAAACTCTTGAGAAAAGAGACTAAAAAGCTTCATAAGTATGATCCTATCGCGTACATGCTGCCAGTGCCAGTCTATGTGGCACAGAGGCAAATCACGTATCGCGCTTTATTTTTTTAAATGAATTCAATTTGCAACCCCACACGAGAATGATGGTCATAGCAGGTACACACTTAGACTTTGATACTCACAGACTATTCTTATATGTACTTCCCCCTCGGTACTGCCGCCGCATAGATCACATTCCCTGTGCTACAAAGCTACATCATCTCGCTATACCCGTAGTGCTCGCATCTCCCACTATGACTTCGTAAAAGTCTGCAGGAGTAAGATATTTCTCGGCGGTAAGTCGCAGTCTGTCGGCTGTCATGCTCTGTAAAAAGTCAAACATCTTTGGATAGTAGTCCTCAGGTAGATCATTAAGCACCACGTTGCGTACGCTTTTGATCCTCTGGAAGGGACCATCTGTGCGCGATAGCATATTTCCCTTGAGGTAGCTCAGTACGAGCTGTAGCTCCTCTGCGTCCAGATTTTCTGTCCTCAGTCGAGCCATTTCTCTATGGATAGCTACACGTGCCATCGCTAGACTCTCAGCATTGAGCTCAGCACCTATCACCATGCAGCCGTCATGTCGATAGGATTCCATCATAGAGTAGATATTATATGTGAGTCCCAGCTCTTCGCGGATCTTACTCATCAGTCGTGAGCCAAAGTATCCACCTAGCACAGTAGACACCAGCTGCAAAGGATGATGATCAGAGTGTTTTCTGGAAAATGTGCGCATCCCCAATTTGACAGACATCTGATCTTGGCCGGCCAGTTGTATCAACGTACTTTCCTCGAGTGACGCACTACTTGGACTAGCATAGGCGCGGGGCTGAGGGCAGTGACCTGCAAATGTCTTCTCGAGCATACCAGAAGCCTCACTAGGTATATGACCCGAGACGAATATATAGATCGGTCCACTCTTCACAGTGCGCTCATAGTGCTCGCGCACATCAGACAGACTGAGATCCTGTATGGAAGCTTCAGAGCTATTGTAGCCATATGGATGATCCGAGCCAAAGATCTTTTCTGTGATTTCACGATAGCTCACGTGATCACCCTTGCTGAGATCATATCTAATCTTCTGAAGCGATGACATCTGGAGGCGCTCCAGTTCAAGCTCAGGAAGAGAACTGTCATACACCATCTCGGCCAGGCGAGGTAGTAGCTCTACGATATGCTTGCTCAGGCAAAATAATGTGAGATAGACATAGTCAAAGTCAAAACTGTACTGCACAGTAGCACCTCGATAGTCAAAAAACTCAGACAATTCGGAATTTGTGGAGCTGCTGGTGCCTTCCTTGAGCATCATCGCTGTGAAGCGGCTAGCCAGCTGCTTGATCTCTGCTGTGCGCCCTGCGTCAAAGACTAGCTGCACCTTGGCTACTTCATAGCATGCATCTGTAGATTGATAGATAGAAAGACCCGAAGACAGCACATTTGCCTCGATATCTGGAAAGATAATGTGATCAATACTCCTGATCTCAGGTGGCGATGCAAGCACAGACGTAGGCATATGAGAAATTGTACACAGGTGAATGCTGTGAGATGGATAAATTTGCAGGCTCACCGCAGATAGTAAAAGTATGAATTTCACGATATCCTCATCTGAGTTACAGAGCAAACTGCAGACCTGCTACGGAGCCATAGGCACCAATCCATCTATGCCTATGCTAGAGGATTTCTTATTTGATCTTGACGGTGATAAGCTACAGGTCACGGGGTCCAATCTTGAGACGACCATCATCACGCAGATAGAGCTATCTTCTGGAGACAAAGGAAAAGTATCCATCCCTGCTAAGATCTTGATGGATACCCTCAAGGCTCTTCCTGATCAGCCGCTCAAGTTTCAGGTCAATGATGATAACTATGCCGTGGAGATTACCAGCTCCTTTGGTAAGTATCGTCTCTCTGGCAGATCTGCAGAAGACTATGTCAAGGTCCCTCAAGCGGATAGTACAGAGACATTTAGCATAGAAGCAGGTATGCTAAAGCGAGCCATATCATATACGGGATTCGCTACCAGCAATGATGAGCTACGTCAGGCGATGATGGGTCTACACTTTGACATAGAGGAAGGCCAGATCACATTCGTCGCCACAGACGCACATAAGCTCGTGAGATATACTCTCCGAGGACTGGATTCCACTACTGCTGGCAGCTTTATACTACCCAAGAAGTCACTCAGCCTGCTCAATAATGCCCTGCTCAATGAAGGTACAGTCAATGTATCCTACAATGTCAAGAATGCATTCTTTGACTACGAAGACACGCAGGTGATCTGTCGATTGATAGACGCTCGATTCCCTGATTACAATGCAGTCATCCCTGTAGACAATCCACATGAGCTTACACTCAAAAGACTAGACCTCCTGAGCTCTCTGCGCCGCCTAGCCATATATGCTAATAAGGCTACTAATCAAGTCATGTTCAACATGCAAGAAGATGGCCTCACGATCTCTTCAGAGGATATAGACTTCAGCAATGAGGCCAAGGAGCAGCTCGTCTGTACATTCAGCGGAGATGACATGACCATGGGCTTCAATGCCAAGTTCTTTATAGAGATGCTCAATATTCTCGGCACAGACGATGTCCATCTGCATCTGAATGACCCCAATAAAGCAGGCATCTTACTGCCAGACGACAACTCCGAGGACGAGGAACTTCTCATGCTCGTGATGCCTGTGATGATGGGCTACTAGCGATGGCAGGACACACAGCACTATTCTTTGGATCATTTAATCCTATCCACGTAGGACATCTGATCATAGCCTCTCACATACAAGATCTGCACACGGTCAAGGAAACTTGGCTCGTACTATCCCCGCACAATCCTCTCAAAAAGAAAAAAACCCTGGCGCCAGACTATGACCGCCTGGAGATGGTACATCTAGCTCTCAATGATCACCCGGCTCTGCGCCCATGTGATATCGAATTTCGACTTCCGCAGCCATCGTACACAGTAGATACACTCGCCTACATGGATGAGAAGTATCCCGAGCGAGAGTTTGCTCTGGTGATGGGCGGCGATAGTCTTGCAAGTCTGCACAAGTGGAAAAACTATGAGCAACTGCTAGAGCGGCAGATCTACGTCTATGCCAGACCAGACTATGAGCTAGGATCGCTGGCTGAGCATCCACATGTACACATACTCAAGGCACCGCTATTGCAGATCTCAGCGAGCTATATCAGGCGTCGACTGGCAGATCAGAAGTCCATAGCATTCATGGTAAGTGACGCAGTAGCAGACTATATCGAGTCTAAGCGCCTGTATCAAGACTAGCTCAAGCATCCCATTGGCAATAAGGGAGGCTTCTGAGAGTTACTATCAGACGACTCCTAAGTATACGATTCATGACGAGACTCACAGCGATAATCCTGATCATCAGCAGCATCTCACTCGGTGCGCAGAGCAATACTGCCATAGGCGAATGGAAATCTTACTTCCCATATGAAGCAGGTACGTATGTAACCCAGAGTGATGACTTTATCTACTACGCTACAGATGAGGCTATCGTCACTTATGATAAGGAAGACCTGAGCATAGACTTCCTCACTGTGACAGATGGCCTGTCTGAGACTGACATCAATCTGATCAAATTCTCACCCTTCAGACAAGTACTGATAGTGGTCTATGACAACTCCAATATCGACCTCGTATATGAGGACGAGATCTTTAATCTCAGCAACATCGTTACCAATGTCAATATCATAGGATCTCGCAAGATCAATGATGTATATATACATAATGCAGAACTCGCCTATCTGTCTACAGACTTTGGGATCGTAGAGCTCAATCTGGAGCGACGAGAGTTTGGCTTTACAAGCTTCACTCCAGTACCCGTCTATGCCACTCATATCTACGATGATGCGTACTACGCGGCTACAGCAGAGGGTGTCTACGCGCTCGCGATCAGTAATACCGTCAACCCCGCAGACTTCACGCAGTGGGAGCTGCTCGAGGCCTCTTCTGGCCTGCCATCACTTGCTCGCTCAGATGCCATACAAGAGCACGATGGTGATTTATACCTCGCCTCTGGTGGTGACGTGTATGTAGGAGATGGAGAGACATTTACCCTGTACGATGAGTTGGATGGATTCAGCGCTCGTTTTCTGAGTGCTGATGGACCAGATATCATCATGGGATATGAGTGCGACGACAACTGCAATGGCAGCGTACGCCTGGGACGCAGTGATGGTAGCATAGTGACAGCTGGTGGAGGATGTGTAAGTCGGCCACTCTTTGCGGTACAGGAGAGTAATGGTCGTATGTGGTATGCGGATCTATTCAGAGGATTCAGACGAGCTGATAGTCGAGAGGGGGCCTGCTTCCCACAGCGGATCAATGCGCCCTTTAGAGTTGCAACCACAGATGTGCATGTCGAAAACAATAGAGTATATCTCGCCACAGGAGGTACTACAGCTACCTTCAATTTTTTATTCAGACGATCAGGATTTTCTATTCTTCAGGACGGACTCTGGGAGAACATCAATGATCTTGACAATCCATTATTCAAAGAACTTGGCCTATTTGACATACTCTATATACTGCCAGATCCCAGAGATCCTGATCTCGTATACGCTGGCTCTTATGGAGCAGGCCTCGTCGCATATCGAGGTCCGGAGGATATGATGGTCTTTGATACGAGCAATTCTACACTAGATGGTACTGTGAGTACAGAAGGTGCAGAGCGAGTCAGTGGATTAGCATTTGATGATGAGGGCAATCTGTGGGTGTCCAATTACCTGGCTCAGCGAGCGCTCTCCGTGCTCAAGACGGATGGTACCTGGCAGAGCTTTGAACTGCCTGCCACTACACTGACGCAGGTGGATGTAGACGACCAAGGAAGGAAGTGGATCGTAGTGCGAGGACAGTCTCAGGGCTTCTTAGTCTTTGACGAGGGAGATATCGATGACCCTACGGATGATCAAGTCAAATTATTCAATACGAGCAATAGCGAGCTCACCACTAACAATGTCACTACACTGAGTATAGATAGAGAAGGTACAGCTTGGATAGGCACTGATCAGGGGCCGATATCATTTAACTGTGGAGACCCTTTTTCTGAGAATTGCGTAGGCTTTCGCCAAAAAGTGGATCAGGATGGCTTCATAGCCTTTCTTCTCAATACCGAAAAGATCAACACGATCGCAGTGGACGGTGGGAACAGAAAGTGGTTTGGAACCGAGAATGGAGTTTTTCTGCAATCTCCAAGTGGTGAAATCCAGTTAGAGCACTTTACCACGGACAATAGCCCACTGCCAGCAAATCAAATCAGCGATATAGCTATCAATGATGAGAACGGTGAAGTCTTCATCGCCACCGCATCTGGCCTGATCAGCTATAGATCTGGTAGCACAGGCGCAGGCCTAGTCCATGAGTCAACTGTCAAAGTATTTCCTAATCCTGTAGATCCCGACTATACAGGCCCGATTGCCATAGACGGTCTCGCCCAAGATGCGCTGGTGAAGATTACGGACATATCAGGCAAGATCGTCAGGGAGCTCCTAGCCGTAGGTGGGCAAGCCGTATGGGATGGCCGAGATCATGACGGTACAGAAGTAGCCTCAGGAGTGTATATCGTGTACAGTAGCACCACGGATATCAATCGACCTCCAGATGGAGCTGTAGCCAAGATCATGTACGTACGGTAATCTGAGAAGCCTTATCTAGTACTTGATCATAGTAACTTTCATACATGCCTAAGATCTTAGAAAGCTCAAACTCTTGTGCACGCTGCCGGGCTGATTCTCTGAATTGCAATAGTCGCTCCTCATCCGTAAGGAGTGCGATACTATTCTGAGCCATATCCTCGTAGTCACCTATCTCACTGAGATATCCTGTCTGACCATGTACATTGACCTCGCTGATACCACCTGCATTGGATGATATGACGGGCACGCCGCAGGCCATAGCCTCCAAGGCTACTAGACCAAAGCTTTCTTTCTCTGATGTAAGAAGGAATAGGTCAGCAATAGCCATGAGTTCCTCTATAGCATCTTGCTTTCCTAGAAATCTCGTATGCTCTGTCACACCGAGTTCCTCAGCAATCCTCTCCATAGGGCCACGCTCAGGGCCATCACCTATGAGTAGGAGCTTGGATGGCACTTGCTGCTGCACGATCTGGAAGACTTTAATCACGTCCTGGATACGCTTTACCTTGCGGAAGTTGCTGACGTGAATCAATATCTTTTCGCCGGCAGGCGCCAGTAGCTTCTTAAAATGATCCTTATCGTCTGGCTCAAATCTGCTCATGTCGATAAAGTTGGGTATGACCTTGATATCGCACTCTATATCAAAGTGGTCATAGGTGTTGGCCCTCAGATCTTCGGAGACGCTCGTCACTCCATCAGACTTCTGTATGCAAAACTCGATTACAGGTGCTATGCTCTCATCTATGCCTACCAGTGTGATATCTGTACCATGTAGCGTAGTGACTATAGGGATGTAGATACCCTTGGCAAGAAGGATTTTCTTAGCGAGGTAGGCTGCTGTGGTATGAGGTACTGCATAGTGGACATGTAGTAAATCAAGACCTTCCTTGAGGACTACATTGACCATCTTGCTGGCGAGGGTAGACTCGTATGGACTGAAGTCAAACAGAGCATAATCTAGCGGTGTCACCTCGTGATAGTAGACACGCTCCTGGAAAGTGCTGAGTCTCACGGGCATCCTATATGTGATGAAATGCACATCGTGACCTCTGCGCGCCAGGCCTTTGCCAAGCTCAGTGGCTACTACTCCGCTCCCGCCATAAGTGGGATAACATACGATTCCGATCTTCACTATGTTCAGCTTTATAGCGTCATTTGTTGAACGATATCCGCTCTGACACCTTTAATATAACAGGGCACACGCGCAGTTGTTATCTGTCTCGTGTGATTTCTCATACTATACCATCTCATGGCTATCTACAGCATCAAAGATCTAGAACGTCTCTCTGGGATCAAGGCTCACACCCTACGAGTCTGGGAAAAACGCTATAATCTGTTACAGCCAAGACGTACAGAGACGAATATCCGCTACTATCTCGATCAAGATCTCCAGCATCTGCTCAAGGTTGTCTTTCTGCAGAAGAATGGCCATAAGATCTCTAAGATCGCCGCTATGAGCCACGAAAAAATCGTGGAAGAGGCATCCCACCTCATGGATACTAAGGAAGGTCTAGATGGTCAGCACGATGCGCTGACTCTATCTATACTCCAGCTAGACAGATACAAGGTAGAGCGCTTGCTGACGCACAAGATCGACGATCTGGGATTTGAGCAATGCCTCTTTGAAGTGATCTACCCTCTGCTAGAAAAAGTGAATCTGCTTTACATCACCAATAGTTTTGAGCAGTATCACGAAAACTTCTTGATCCAGATCATCAAGCAGAAGCTACATGCGGAGATCAATTCTCTGAGTCAGCCAAACACAAGAAGTGAATGCTCTACATTTCTCTTTTCTAATAAGGGTAATGAGCATGACCTTACGCTCCTTCTATCTGATTACTATCTGCGTAAGGCAGGCTGCAGTACTATCCATCTGGGATCAGGCATAGACACGCAGGACTTTATCAGTCTTCGCCAGGGCTTTGGCACTCCAGCGTATGTGCTTGTGATGCTCAGCCCATCTACTCAAGAGCAAGATGCTATGGAGTACATCACGGAGCTTCACAGATGCTTTCCTGAGTCTACCATATGGCTCGCGGGCTACATGCTTGACAGTCCTCCGCAGTATGATAATATGGAATTGCTCAATGATGTATTGCATCTCAGCGAGATAGCTCAGACGGCCTTGAGTGAAATCAGCAGATAGCCTATCCGCCCCGTCGTTTGCCATAGGAGGAAAATCCTACCTCCTAAATTCGATCACCTCGCTTTGATTTAAGCTACTATTGAGCACTATGCGCTCGCGCTTGCCATTTTGGACGTATTCTAGTGCCATGGTATTAGGCGGAATGACGCCTTCATTGACTGCATGGAGTACGAGGTAGTTGACTCCCTGCTCATTGAGCTGGAGGCGGAGCTTGCGCGGCTTATCTGTGATGGTATAGTTCTCGAGGATCCACTCGCCATTGTAATTGATAGAGACGATATCGCGATCGAGCTTTTGGTGATCGTAGATCTCTATGTCTACATACTCGTCTGTGGCTTGTATAGCTTCTTGACGACGTACGAGCTGTCTATCCTGCAGTGCCACTGGTATCTCCTCTACTTGCGGGACTTCTACTTCTGCCATGTCCTCTTTTTCCAATTTTTTTGGATAGATGACTTTGAACTGATGGGGCTCCTCTATAAAGTGCAGATAAGGCTCGCCACTCGCCGATATGAGCTCATTCATCTCATGCGCAATACCATTTCCATATCGATTGAGCTGACTCAGGACATGGATATTGTGGTAGTAGTAGCTAGCACCATACTGATCGTACTTAGCTGGTAGCTGAGGACCGCTGAGATATTCGCTATTGGTGGCCATGTAGTCGGCTGCTTGCTGCTTGATTTTGGCTAGTCGATCTACGGGCTTCTGTCCAGGTCGAGCAGATGATCCACCGAGGTATCTGATATCCTCTGGTAAAGGCAAGTCTCTGAGATGTGCGGCTAATCGTAGATTGACCGAACTAAGGCTTGAGATCTCTTCGAATCTGTAGTGACGGGCACCGTTGAGAAATTCACGATGGATACCTGCTAGTGTCTGATGGAGCTGATAGGACTGCTCACCTTCTAGACGTATCTGCATATCCTCATAGATATTCATGAGTGCTTCTTCTAGTCCATTGCGAACTACAAAGCACTGATTGTACATCTTGACGCCCTCTTCGAGCTTGTCATAAATACGATTGAGTTCTACGCTGCCAGCTTCAGCTTTATTGAGCAGTGCTTCTAGCTCAAATCTGAGTTGATTAGTACTACGGATAACGCCCTTGAGCTCTGCCAGGCGAGGATTGATCTGATCTCTGTAGACGGGCTTGAGCGTGTTGGATCCGCGGAGAGCCTCTTCATAAAGTTCCAGAGGTGAATCGTCATAGAACCAGCCATCGGGATCTTCAAAGATGTCTCGTGGGAGATCAGCATTGCTGTAAAAATTGAGCTGCTGGCCTTCTAGATCGACGTATAGATTGAGCTTTTGATTAAAGTTTTCGAGTAGTCTATGGACGATGAGCATGCCGTGTATGCTCTCGTTAGCAAAATCTACGCAATCATTGAGCACCGCTGTGGTAGCCTCTTCTTGGTCTGTGGCACCGATTTGCGCATTTGCCCGAAAGGGCCCTACACCTACACATAGTAAGAGTGCGAAGAATGTGTATAGTAAGTGTCTCATGCGGGTCGATTATCTGCCGAGGTGTACGAGTAATATGGATATATCTGATGGTGATACACCGCTGATTCGGCTGGCTTGACCGATAGTCCTGGGGCGTACCACGCTGAGTTTTTCGCGGGCTTCTGCGGAGAGGGCGCCGAGAGATCTATAGTCGGTCTGGTCGGATAGCTTGACCTGTTCGAGTCGATTCATCTTGTCCACGGAGTCCTGTTCTTTCTTGATATATCCATCATATTTCATCTGTATCTCTGCTTGTTCCAGATCTTCCTGCTTATAGGGAGCGAGGCTGGTACGCAAAGATTCGGAGGCAGAACAGAGCTGCTCGAGGTGTACGTTCGGTCTTAACAGGACTTTATGAGCCTTGAGAGACTGATCGAGGGTGGCGCTTCCCAGGCTAGTCAGGAGTGGATTGAGCTGCTCAGGTGTGACGCTCTGACGCTCAAGAATCCTTACTATCTCTGCTACGGCACGCTCCTTTTCTTCTACGCGCTGTAGGCGATCGTGCATATCGGCTCGGCCTAGCTTGCTAGTGAGTCGAGTGAGTCTCAGATCAGCATTGTCTTGACGCAGCAGTATGCGATACTCTGCTCTGGAGGTAAACATGCGGTAGGGCTCATCAGTCCCCTTGTGGATGAGATCGTCTATGAGTACGCCGATGTAAGCCTGCGATCTGCTAAGTATCAGCGGCTCTTGATCTGCGACGTACTTAGCGGCATTGATACCAGCCATGAGTCCCTGGCAAGCGGCCTCTTCATAGCCTGTGGTACCATTGATCTGCCCAGCGAAGAATAAACCAGGCACAAGCTTGGTCTCTAGCGTGCTGCTGAGCTGTGTAGGCGGGAAGTAGTCATATTCTATAGCGTAGCCAGGGCGGAACATCTTCACGTGCTGAAAACCTTCTATAGCTCTCAGAGCTGTGTACTGCACGTCTTCTGGCAGTGAGGAAGAGAAGCCATTGAGATATACTTCACAGGTATTTCTGCCCTCTGGCTCTACAAAGAGCTGGTGCCTATCTCTATCCGCAAATCGATTGATCTTATCCTCTATAGACGGGCAGTATCGCGGTCCCAGGCCTTGTATCCTACCATTGAACATCGGACTGCGATGAAATCCATCTTTCAGCAAATCGTGCACGCGCTGACTCGTATAGCCTATGTGACATGGAATCTGGTCTGTGAGCGGTGGCGTGTCTGTATAGCTAAACTTCCCTGCTGGTTCATCTCCTGGCTGTGTCTCTAGCGCGTCCCAGTCGATGGTACGACCATCTAGTCTAGGAGGTGTACCGGTCTTCATACGTCCCTGCTCAAAGCCAAGCTCTACAAGCTGCTCAGTGATGCCTGTGGCCGCGCGCTCTCCTGCTCTCCCTCCACCAAAATGCTTCTCGCCGATGTGAATCAAACCATTAAGAAAAGTACCATTGGTCAAGATGACTGATCGCGCAGGGATCTCTATGCCCAGACCGGTCCTGATACCAGTGACACGACCGTCATGGATGACGAGCCCAGTCACCATCTCCTGCCAGAAATCCACTCTGTCCATTCCCTCAAGGAGCTGCCTCCAGAGTAGAGCATATTCCATGCGGTCACTCTGTGCTCTTGGACTCCACATGGCGGGACCTTTGGACCGATTGAGCATGCGATACTGGATCATAGTGTGATCCGTGACGATACCTGAGTAGCCACCCATAGCGTCTATCTCGCGCACGATCTGACCCTTAGCGATGCCGCCCATGGCTGGATTACAACTCATCTGTGCGATGGTTTGCATATTCATGGTAGCAAGTAATACACTTGCACCCATATCTGCGGCCGCGGCGGCAGCTTCGCAGCCAGCATGGCCAGCTCCTACTACTATGACGTCATACTGAGGAAACATGTCTCGGAAAATCTACGGCAAAATTACGCAACTCACCGTTGTAGCTCCTGGCGGAAGTATTCCAGCAAGGTCTGCTCTTGCACCTCTGTAAGACGAGCTTCCTCGTGGGTCCATGTGTAGGAGCCCAGCGGCATTCGCTTGTCTTCCATCACCTCTACACACTCCTCGAGCGCGTGTCTGCGCTCAGCAGGATTCAGATCGCCCCATGTAGAGAAGTTGAGCTTCTTTCTGCCTGCCTTGATGTGGCCTTGCAGCCAAAAGCTCACTGGTGCGAAATATGCGTACTGAGGATACTCTGTGGTATAAGCGTGACAATCATCACAGGCTGCGTGTAAAAGAGTTGCAATGTCGACATCGGGATCTTGAATGGCATAAAATGTGTCTGCCTCCACGACCTCTGGCACGGATCGATCTACGGGAATGAACTGAATTATCAAAAGCGAGAGCAAAGCAAGGAGACCGATCAGCCTGATCGTTGACTTTCGTCTTCGTGATGCTTGGCCGTTGCTAAATGACGCTTTCATGAGGATAAAGGTACTTTTATCTACACGTGATGCGAACACTGCTCTACCTTATCCCAATGATCTTGCTGGTAATCTCCTGCCAGAGCCCATCTCAGCAGCAAGAGACATCTGATATGCAAATAGAAACCGTACTCGGTGACACCGCACGTGTAAAACAAGATTCTCAGCCTATGCGTAGACAAATAGTATACAGTAAGGAGATCATCATGGGCAAGCTGGAAGAATCTCGAGACAGCAACTTCGCACTCATCTTGCCACCGTATGCCTCAAGGGAGGGAATGTATCTACGGCGTGCGGCGCTAGAGTCCTTCGTCACTATGGCGGATGCAGCGAGAGAAGACGGCATATCTCTTATCGTCATCTCAGCTATGCGCAACTACGGCCGTCAGAAATCTATCTGGGAGGCAAAGTGGAACGGTGCCCGACTGGTAGATGGCAAGCCCTTACCCGAGTCTCACCCAGATCCTCTCCAGCGTGCACTCAAAATCTTGGAGTATAGTAGCATGCCAGGGAGCAGCAGGCACCACTGGGGCACTGACGTAGATATCAATGCACTAGAAAACTCCTACTTTGCTCAGGGAAAGGGCGCAAAGGAATACGCCTGGCTACGAGCTCATGCACACTCGTACGGCTGGTGCCAACCTTACACATCCAAAGTGGATAGTGAGCGCACGGGCTATGAAGAGGAGAAGTGGCACTGGAGCTATATGCCTATCGCTAAATCGCTGACTGATGAGGCCGAGCGAGAGTTGACTGCTGGAGACTTTACAGGATTTGATGGATCTGAGACGGCA
>JAHDBH010000187.1:1497-2711 GCA_020630495.1 Saprospiraceae bacterium | reverse complement strand
GTGAAAGTGAGTCGCGTATATACTGGCAATCTTTAAAGAGATTCACAGCCTCTGAAAAACTCCGTAAAAAATACGTGTCACAATTGAGTAGGTTGTTACGCGGCACGGCAAAAGTGAAAGCAACTATACAAGCATCAACCCCTTACGTTGCAAACCACGCCATAGATAATAAACGCCATTATCAGTGATATATCTATGTGAATAAAGACTGCTGTATTCGAATCTGATATGCACGGCTCGTCTGCATGAATCTTTGCCTAGATTCTTCTTGTTTCTCTACTTAGACATCTATCAAGATTACAATGAATAGCTTATCTTAGCACCTCATGAAACTACTCTACATATTCATACTCTCAGCCGTATGCTCTGTAGCGCTCAGTGCACAGTCCATCACTGGCTCATGGCACACCTACGACGATGAGACCAATGAGAAGAAGGCTCTCGTCAGCATCTATGAACAGGACAATCGCCTCTTTGCCAAGATTATAAAGAGCTATATCAGTGATAGTGATGCATTATGCGAAAAATGCAAAGGCGATAAAAAGGGAAATCCTATCGCTGGATTAATTATTATCGAAGATATGATGTTGCAAGAGGATGATCAATATTCTGATGGGACCATCCTAGACCCAGAAAATGGTAAGGTATATCGCTGCAATCTTCAACTAGGAGACGACGGCAGACTCAAGGTGCGCGGCTATATCGGATTTTCGCTTATTGGTAGGACGCAGTACTGGAAGCGGGCGGAGTAGCGCTTGATAATCTACACTTGACTGATATCAATGATCACCTGAGTTGCAGTACTTACTTCTCACATCTCTGCCATCATGGAGATAAATGAATATGGTGATAATAAAAAGCCTTAATTTCATGGTGAGATAATTTTAAAGTATACCCATGATGAGATATACAGCTTCAATAATTCTTCTCTTATTTATTACCGCCACACTTAGCGCTCAGAAACATCAAGTCAAGATAGGAGGTGGAATAGGTAATGCTCCCTATGAAGGGACTCCATCCCTCAATATCGACGCCCAGTATGAGTACCTACCACTCCAGAAAGTAGCCCCATTCGTAGCCCTAGGCGTCACACGGAATAATTTTTCACTCCAGGGCAGATCGCGTGGTTCTAGTGGTGGTATCACATGGGACAATACTTACGAGTCTGAGCTTTCGGAGCAAATGTTTTACGCTGATTTGGGTCTGAAATTTAG
>JAHDBH010000187.1:0-1397 GCA_020630495.1 Saprospiraceae bacterium | reverse complement strand
TCAGAGAAAAAGCTGCGGTCACTCGATATGCCACATTTGACGTTGGTGCAGGCAGTTCTACTTCCAGTATTTCCAGTGCCGTGAATCTCAACTTTCAGGTGGGATATCGATTTTAGCCAATTGATGTAAAGAGCGATTGATGGTATTCCCGAATTGCCATCATACCACACTAATTTATCTAGAGCCAGTGTTCGTCTAGAGTAAGGAAATATACTGAATTTCTCTCCACCAGATGCGTGGAAAGACTGAGAAAAGCCACTCGACTGTTATAACGGTGACTAGACCATGCCTTATCTATATCAAGAAGAAAACATGATAAGGTGTAGAATCTCGTCTACTTTTTCCAAAGTATCCATAGTAACTTGCTCCTTAAATCGGGCGTCTCTTGCTCGCCAATCGACCGTGCGTAGTTGATGCAGCATAATTACACCTGACGTGTCGGCATCTGACTCTAGCTCCACTTCAGATGGCCAATTTCTTTTTGTGTTGCTGATGGGCGCTGCAAAACACAATCCAAATTGATTGTAACTTTTCACTGAGATAATGATTGCAGGTCTGTGGCCCTTCTGTTCATTTCCCCGCACAGGATCAAAGTCCAACCAGACTATATCTCCTCTCCTCGGGATATAATCACTCATCCTTCCAAAAGCTTTCTAGTCCACGCTCTTTCCATGAGAGCTCTCCATCATAGTCTCCCACTTGTTTCATCCTCTTTACAAAGTCTGTCATAGTCAGAGCTGGTGTCGATGGTGTCACTTCTATGCGCCCATCTTTGTGTTCTAAGACGACCGTTGACCCCTCATTGAGATTTAATTGAGCAGCCATCGACTTGGGAATTCTGAGTCCGAGGGAATTTCCCCACATGGAGATTTTGGTGACCATAGGTATATTTTTTATATCGTATAAACCCAGTATATACGTGTTTCGTTCACTCTACTCATGCCTCAACCCCTTGTCCTCATATACTCTCGCTAGTAGCCGCCACTCCTCCAGTCCCAGCTGCTCCGGACGCTTATCATCTAGGCCATGCTCTGCGAGAGTCTCCGTAGCAAATAGACTTTCTAGGCTACGCCTCAGCATCTTGCGACGCTGATGAAATGCCATCTTGACCACCGTGCGCAGTGGCTTATAGAGATGCTGCTGCTCTTCCCAGTCATCCTTACGCTCTAGCAGGATGACAGATGACTGTACCCGAGGCGGAGGCTGAAAAGATCCTGGAGCTACACGAGTCACAGTCTTGCCCGTATAGAAGTGTGCTACCAGCACGCTAAGTATTCCATACACTTTGCTATGAGGACCACTCAGTAGTCGATCGCTCACCTCTTTCTGAAACATCCCGATCATCACAGGGAACAGATCCACATGCTCCAGCAGACGAAATACGATCTGGCTTGAAA
>JAHDBH010000186.1 GCA_020630495.1 Saprospiraceae bacterium | reverse complement strand
CTTTAGCCCATGGATCTAACACTTGGTGAAAACGTAGAGATGGTGCGCGAGAGCGCCCGCAGTTTTGCTCAGAAGCATATCGCTCCGCACGTCATGGAATGGGATGAGTCGCAGCACTTTCCTGTGGATCTCATGCGCGCTATGGGTGAGCAAGGCTTCCTCGGGATACTGGTACCTGAGGAGTACGGCGGATCAGGACTGGGATACCAGGAGTACATCACGATCGTGGACGAGATTGCTCAAGTGTGTGGCTCTATAGGTCTGTCAGTCGCGGCGCACAATTCGCTCTGTACGGGGCACATATTGCAGTTTGGCTCTGACGAGCAAAAGCAAAAGTATCTACCCAAACTCGCCACTGGTGAATGGATAGGTGCATGGGGCCTCACTGAGCCAGGCACAGGATCTGATGCTGGTCGCATGAAGTGCGTCGCCGAGAAAGACGGAGACGATCACTACATCATCAATGGCACCAAGAACTGGATCACACACGGCATCTCAGGAGATGTAGCCGTGGTGATGACTCGGACAGGTGAGCTCGGAGATAGCCACGGTATGACTGCCTTCATCGTAGAGCGAGGTACCAAAGGCTTCTCAGGCGGAAAGAAAGAAAACAAGCTCGGCATGCGAGCATCCGAGACAGCTGAGATGATCTTTGACGGATGCAGAGTGCACAAGGATCAGATGCTCGGCAAAGAAGGCGATGGATTTATACAAGCACTGAAAATTCTTGATGGTGGACGTATCAGCATCGCGGCCTTATCCATAGGCATAGCCAAGGGTGCCTATCAAGCCAGTGTGCGATACAGCGCAGAGAGGGAGCAGTTTGGCAAACCGATCAATAGCTTTCAGGCCATTGCGTTTAAGCTTGCTGATATGGCGACCAAGATAGAAGCTAGCGAACTCCTCACGCGCAAGGCGGGCTGGATGAAGGACAGCGGTATGAAGATGACCAAGAACTCTGCCATCGCCAAGTATTATGCATCAGAAACTTGCGTAGAAGTAGCAACCGATGCGGTACAGATCTTTGGTGGATATGGTTATACCAAGGATTTCCCAGTAGAGAAATACTACAGAGACTCGAAGCTGTGCACGATTGGTGAAGGAACATCGGAGATACAGAAAGTCGTGATTTCACGTCTGCTGCTGAAGGAAGTGTAAGGGGAACAATCTCATTCTTTCATGACAATCGCTCGCAAGCATCACCTCACAGCAATGCTGACTGCTTGCCCCTTGCCAGACATAATCAGATAGCATTCTACAAGCAGGTAGGTAATTGCTCTCTTAGCTGTCGAGAGAGGTATCTGGGTTTGCTTGACCATAGCATACTGCAATGGGCCAATATGGGCCAATTAATGCTGATCGTGGGCCAATCTTCTCAATCACGCGTCTGATATATGGCAAAAGACTGAGAGGAGAACAATTAAACTATTATTTTCTCTATTCCAATTGTTCAGACTCGAAGCGCAATATAAAGTGACCTTCTGCATAAACTCTATTTATCGCTCGCAAATTCACAGCTCCGAACGGTATTACACGGCTTCTAGTAAACGGCAATTGAGCACGGTACGCTAGTCCTGGCAGTTAAAAGTCTATTGCGTCCAATTGGAATGCTTGGATTTGCTCTATTCTGGGCAACAAGAGAAGAAACCTTTATGACATCGCACCGTACACTTTCGACTCCAAGTCTTATCATCATAAGTTCCAGCATTCGTTACAGAGCAACTAATCGATCCTGGGCCACCATTTGGGCAATCAGTGCGGTCTGACTTTGATATAGATACACAGTGGCAGTGGTCGGTAATATCGGCCATATTTTCTTTAAACTTCATCGTATTACCATCAGTTGATATCAGCATATCTAGGAAGTCTTTGCCGCTTATCCTACCTAGGGAGTAGATACTAGAATCCAGTTCTAGGGATATGTTTTTGCTACCGTTCATGCCTTGTAAGAATAATTGACTATCATTGAGATTAACACTCTTATAGTAGCCAGATATAGAGAAAGGCCGCAGTGATTGTGCGAAGTACACTACTTCGTCTATAGAGCTATAGACATAGAGAACTGTACCATGGTTTTGGTATATTACACTTGATTGCTTACTGACATTTGTCAAATCTGATGATGAATGAGCCACGTCTGAGTCTTGACAGGAAGAAAGGAACAAAACAATCGAAACGCAACATACCAAAGTTTTAAAAATCTTAATACTAAACATAAAAATGTTTAAAATTTACACATAGAAATATCGCGTGATGCAACAAATACACCCATAAAGTTAAACTTTGGCGGTAAATCTTGTATAAATTTGGGGCATCTAGGCATTCGCAATGTCAAAATTTTCCTTCAGGCAGCATAATTCTTCAATTAAACTCGTGTGTTTCGATATAACATCAATCTCCTGCAAGTCTCTCCCATTTTATGATCAAAACCATATCATGGGCGGTCTCCAAAAATCATGTTCACGAGCGGAGACATTGAGCAATGACTTATGTCAAAGAATGAGAGGATTATCCAATGAGCTGTGTCTCAATTGCTTTACCATAGGAATACCTAACTCAAAGGCTTATAAGGCTGATTCTATCGTGATGCCTCGTATATGTTTCTAACTAATCACTTATCAGAGTCAGCCTCATTCAGTAATCTGGAGGCACCCATTATACTTTAGATCCACTTATGAAATTTACGTTTGCCCTTCTTGTCATGACTGGCGTACTTACCCTCGCAAGCAGCACACTATCCGCTCAGGTGGTACAGTTGGCCTATACCCATGATGCGT
>JAHDBH010000042.1:20013-24319 GCA_020630495.1 Saprospiraceae bacterium | reverse complement strand
TACCGCGATTCTTCAGAAAACACTACGTTTATCAAGCCATGTTACGCACAGCTACATCCATAGACATCTCACAGGCCCATCCGCGGGACGAACTTGCTGAGATCAAAAATCGCTACCGCCATGTGCGGCGCGTGATCCTGCATCTCATGGATGACAAGGACGAGGAAGATATGGAACTGGCGCTTCAGGTGGCGATAGACGCCCATCAAGATCAGAGGCGCAAGTCAGGAGAGCCATACATATTCCATCCCATAGAGGTCGCTCGCATATGTGCCGAGGAGATAGGTCTGGGACCTACCGCAATAGTCGCGGCATTTCTCCATGATGTGGTAGAAGACAGCGACTGGTCGAGTGAAGAAATTCACAATCTCTTTGGTCCCAAGATCGGTAGCATCGTCGATGGCTTGACCAAGCTCAAGGGACTGTATGAAGGCAGCGTACAGGCGGAGAATTTTAAGCGGGTGCTGAGTTCGCTCGTGAGGGATGTGCGGGTCGTACTCATCAAGATGGCCGATCGCCTGCACAATCTCAGGACCGCTGGCGCCATGCCGCGAGACAAGCAACTCAAGATTGCCAGCGAGACAGCCTACATCTATGCACCGCTTGCACATCGCCTGGGACTCTACGGGATCAAGACGGAGTATGAAGATCTGTGCATGAAGCTCACCGAGCGTGAGACCTATAGCGCTGTCGCTAAAAAGCTACAAGAGACCAAGCGGGCGAGGAACAAGTATATCAAAGAATTCATAGTGCCACTCAAGGCACAGATCGCAGAGCTGGGAGTGCCTTTCAGGATATACGGCAGACCCAAGTCCATCCACTCCATCTCCAATAAAATCAAGAAAAAGAAAGTCCCCTTTGAGGAAATCTATGATCTCTTTGCCATCAGGATCATCGTAGACGTACCTGTAGAGAAAGAGCGGTCGATCTGCTGGCAAGTGTATAGTATAGTCACAGACGTGCACCAGCCCATACCAGAGCGACTCAAAGACTGGATCACTACCCCCAAGGCCAATGGCTATGAGTCACTTCACACCACAGTGATAGGTCCTCAAGGTAGATTTGTAGAGGTGCAGATCCGCTCTGATCGTATGGATCAGATCGCCGAGAGAGGATTTGCCGCCCACTGGAAGTACAAGGGTCTAAAGAAGATGAATGTCTACGACGTGTGGCTGGACAATGTCCGTGAGATGATGGATCAGCCCGCTGAAGACGGCAATACCATGGAATTTGTTAGTGATTTCAAGACTAATTTGTGGTCAGAGGAAGTATTTGTCTACACGCCTAAGGGAGATCTAAAAATTTTGCCGAAAGGCGCCACAGCACTCGACTTTGCCTTTGCCATACACTCGGATGTAGGCTACCACTGTACGGGCGTCAAAGTCAATAATAAGCTCGTGCCCATGGGCTACGAACTATCGCACGGTGATCAAGTCGCAGTACTCACCAGAAAAGACCAAAAACCCAATGAGTCTTGGCTGAAATCTGTCGTCACCGGAAAAGCTCGCAGTAAGATCCGCTCTGCCCTCAAAGAAGAAAAGAGGAAGATCGGCGAGTTTGCCAAGGAGACACTCATGCGTAAGATGAGTCGCCTCAAAGTTTCCTTTGAAGACAATATCGACACGGTAGTTCAGTACTATGGTCGCGAGAGCCGACCTGAGCTCTACTATGATGTAGCGACTGATAAATTACAGGTCAACCTCAAGGAGGATTTTATCGTAGATGGTACGCAGCTCAAGCCCGTGGTAGAGGATAAGCCCGAGCCAAAGCCAGAGGACGATGATGTCAAGCGACCTCGCAAGAGCAAAGCCCAGCGCCAAGCCAAAATCTTTATCAATGGCGAGCCAGGCAATATCTATGAGTACTCTCTCGCCACCTGCTGCAATCCTGTGCGCGGTGATAGCATATTTGGTTACACTAGTCTCAAGGGAGGACTCAAGATCCATCGGTTCACATGTCCCAATGCAACTCATCTACTTGCCAACTACGCATCCAGAGTAGTGAATGTAAGCTGGGCCGAGGAGATGGGCTCGAGCTTCACGGTAGAGCTCCTCATCAGCGGTGTGGACAATGGTCCTGGCGTCGTGGAGCAGATAAGTAATAAGATATCTTCTCAGCTGGGGATTAATATCCGTAGCTTTCAGATTGCTGGAGAGGAAGGATATTTTGAAGGTCGCGTAGGTATCATCGTCCAAAACACCAATCAGCTCAATATGGTCATCAATGAGCTCAAGAAGATGGACAACATTTCTTCCGTTACACGAATTAAATAAGTATGAAAAGCACTACCGCAGAGTCATCAGAGCACATCCTGGAGGAGGTGAGAGGCATATTTGCCGAGCATCTGCGTGAGCACAATCTGCGTAAGACTCCAGAGAGATTTGCCATCCTGGAGGAGATCTATCGTCGAGATGATCACTTTGATGCAGAGGCGCTTTTCATCCATATGAAGACGCAAAACTACCGCGTCTCTCGCGCTACAGTCTACAATACCCTCGAGCTGCTCGTCCAGTGTGACCTGGTGACCAAGCACCAGTTTGGCAAGAATCTTACACAGTATGAGAAGTCACATGGCTTCAAGCAGCATGATCATCTGATCTGTATCGACTGTGGCAAGGTGCTGGAATTTTGTGATCCGCGTATCGAGCAGATTAAGAGTATGATGGGTGATATTTTAGAATTTCAGGTCCAGTCCCATAGTCTCAATCTGTATGGCAATTGCCAGCGGGACTGTGACAAGACTCAGGTGGATGAGGATGAGCAGAGCTCTATTTTTTAGGCGTAAGCCTGCCAGACCTGTAGATCTATGATTATTTGATCTACCTTCGCTTTTTAGGACGCACTTACTAGATTCACCAGCATGGCTATTGATGTATTATTAGGTCTCCAGTGGGGAGACGAGGGCAAAGGCAAGATCGTAGATTTTCTCGCTCCGCAGTACGATATCGTCTGTAGATTTCAGGGGGGACCCAATGCTGGCCACACCATCATCATAGGCGGTGAGAAGCACGTCCTACACACGATACCATCAGGGATATTCAGGCCTGACTGTGATAATGTAATCGGTAATGGAGTGGTGATCGATCCCATTACATTTCAGCGGGAGATCAAGGGTCTCACAGCAGCTGGACTTAGTACCACAGATAATCTTGTCATCTCGCGCAAGGCTCACCTTATATTGCCCACACACCGTATGCTCGATGCTGCAAGTGAAGCGATGAAAGGTGAGAAAAAGATCGGATCTACACTGCGCGGTATCGGGCCCACCTATATGGATAAGACGGGTCGTAATGGTCTACGGGTGGGTGATGTGATGCAGTCAGGCTTTCGCCAAAAATATAACGAGCTCAAAGAAAAGCACCTCGGTCTATTGCAGATCTATCCGCAGATAGAATTTGACCTAGAGTCGGAAGAAAAAGCGTGGTTTGATGCGCTAGAAAGTTTGAGATCCTTTGAGCATATTGACTGTGAGTACTATCTGAATGATGCCGTCAAGGCTGGCAAGAAAATTTTGGCCGAAGGTGCGCAGGGGACGATGCTCGATATCGATTTTGGTACGTATCCCTATGTCACATCGAGCAATACGACCACCGCAGGCGTCTGTACTGGTCTCGGCGTAGCACCACACCATATCGGCAAAGTCATAGGAATCACCAAGGCCTATTGCACACGTGTAGGCAGTGGACCATTCCCTACAGAGATGGAAGGGCCTGTCGCCGATCAGCTGCGCAAGGCGGGAGCAGAGTTTGGTGCGACTACAGGCCGTCCTCGTCGCTGTGGCTGGATAGATATACCGCAATTGCGCTACAGCGCTATGATCAATGGCCTCACGCATCTCGTGGTCACCAAGATCGACGTGCTCAATGAATTTGATGAGGTAGCCATGGCGGTATCTTATGCGAGCAACGGTGTGGAAGTAGATCGATTACCCTATGATCTCACACAGACGGAACTCACGCCCATCTATCAGTCCTATCCTGGATGGAAAGCCAGCACTGATGGCGTGACAAAGCGATCAGAGCTCCCAGAGGCGCTGGAGGCATATATCTCTGAGATGGAGTCTATGCTTGATCAGAAGATTTATCTATTATCTACTGGTCCAGAGCGATCAGAGCTCGTGGAGTTTTAAGTATTTTATTTGACGATGGTATAGCCGCCGTGCTCGTCGCGTACGATCTTGCCATCACAGGGTGGAGCATATCGGATACTGGCCCTTGCATATCGCTGCAGACAGGCATGCATCATCCAGTCATCGAGTATGTCCGCACTGGCGCAGACAGTCCTGCCACTCAGCTGATCTGCTGAG
>JAHDBH010000042.1:10987-19913 GCA_020630495.1 Saprospiraceae bacterium | reverse complement strand
AAGTGCTTCTTCGGTGATGCAGGAATCTCGTTTACATCTTGCCATCTGCACCACCACATGACAAGCATACTGACCAGCAGAGGTATACACCATTGTAAGAGCGTACCACCGATCCATCCCAAGGCACTGGTGGTCTCGCGCTCCCCAGCGATGCTTGACAGGACCTGCTGATCGAGATAAGCGAGCCAGAAGTCGCTAGCCTCTGGCGAACAAGCCACGAGGAGCAAGAAACCACTAGCTACAAGAGATGCGTGACCCAATGCAGCAAGAATCATCTGTGCCACCGATCTTCTGTGATACCATGCGGTGAGTGGCGGTGCTGCTAGCAAGAAGAGCGCTACTGGTCCCTTGACATGTACCGCGGCTATCGTGAAGCTTGCAGCAGCTACTAGGCAGAGCATGCCCGTGCGACTCCTTTGTCGTGGATCGAGGGCTCGATCGAGCATAAGGAGACATAGCAGCGACATGAGCACAAGGGGTAATTCCAGCAGTACATTGCTAGTCATCCACAGTGACAGCGGCGACAGCAGGAGTAGTAAGCCTGTTTGGAGCCTCACACCGCTGATCAGATGACGCAATATGAGTAGGATTGCTAGTGTCAGCAGCAGGCCATAGACCTTTTCTGCCCAGTATACATCACCTATTGCCGAAAAAATTAGGGACTCCATCCACAGCCCTAGAGGAGGATGCTCATAAAAGACAGGATGTACAGTATCCGTGTAGTGAGGCTGCCAGAAGCTTCCTTTACCCTGAGCAAGATTCCGTGCTATGCTGGCATAGGTCATTCCATCCAGAAATGTCCCTGGTCTCAGCAGCCATGGTCCTACTCCTATAGTAAGTAGAGCCGTATATAGTAGCGTAGTACGTAGTCGCATCTTATCTTACAAAGATGCTTACTGGCTTGTAGCTTATTTCATCCAGTAATTCATCAATAGAGTGTAGGGAGATGATATTTTCGGAATGAGGTTCTAATGGTGAGCGTCATTGACGGAGCTATTACGCCCCTTCAGGGCTTTCACATGTACGGACACGAGGACCCAGGATTCTATCCTGGGCTGTGATATGTCATCCCTTCGGGATTTATGGGTTTGAAGCTTTGGATAGCTTGTCGATCAGATTTACTTTATTGATCCTGAATGGGTGTCAGAGGGCTAGACAAAGACCTTAGGATTCGCTGTCCTGAGAGTATGCGATATCTACTACATAGATCTTATGCAAACCTTTCTTCGGACAGCCTATACGATTATCCCTCAAGCAACTGCTCTGCGTGCTTTGCCGTCTTGACCTTGTCGATGATCTGCTCTATCTTGCCAGCCTCATCTATGACGAATGTGCGGCGGAGCACACCCTCGTATTCTCTGCCCATAAATTTCTTTGGTCCCCAGGACTCATATGCCTCAAGCGTCTTGCGATCTGTGTCTGCAAGCAAGTCAAATGGGAGGTCATACTTGTCTATAAATTTCTGGTGCTTGGCCTCTGGATCAGGACTTACTCCAAGTATCTCATAGCCCTGCGACTGGAATGTAGCATAGTGATCCCGCAGACTGCATGCTTCCTTGGTACATCCAGGTGTGTCGTCCTTGGGGTAAAAGTATAGGACGAGTTTCTTGCCTTTGTAGTCAGAGAGAGATCTCGTCTCGCCCGTCTGTATGGTCCCTTGGAAATCAGGTGCTTTATCACCCACTTGTAGTTTGCTCATGACTCTTTGCTTACGTATGTGGGAATAACTGCGCAGAGCTAATCATTGTTTATGATCACCTGTACGCACGTGATACATCACAGGTCAAATCGACGATCTTTTCCTTAGTCTATCGGTAGTGCTGGGCACGTGTTCATTTGAGCGAAAGCTCCATCTCCATCTGCTCTATAAATGGCTCTAGGTCGTGTAAGATCATGAGGCCGTGGAGAGCCTCCGACCGAGAATCTACATTGGTGATCGATATATCCTTGCCGTAGTGATCGCGTATATATTGTAACATAGCCGTTGCTATACCCGAGCCACGGTAGTCAGGATGCACCATGATCTGTATGAGTCGGTCTCGACTGGGATCGATCACACAGCATCCGCTCAGCTGATTATCCAGGTATGCGCCGAGTAGCTTCACACTGGCAAGTATATGCTTGATGCTAGCCATTGTATTTTGCCAGCTGGGCTTTACTTCGCCGTAGGACGCACAGCGCTCAAATTTTGATAAGCTGATGGGTGAAATTCTGACACCCGAGTGAGCCTCACGCGCGGCTATCTCGCCTCTATAACAGCGAAGAAATCGCGACTGTCTGAATCCTACTCGCTGGTAGCTTTTGATCGCAGGATCATTATTGGTGAGTACTTCGAGCACGATCTTACTGTGACCTGACTCTGATAGGATAGGCAGTAGGTACTTGTACATGCTCAGCGCAAGTCCAGCTCCGCGCGCTGAGGGAACGACGCCTGTACCGGCATTGTACAAAACTCGCTCACCAGATATCGCGCGCGCGCCATGCAAGATAAATCCCACAAGTCGACCATCCTGCACCGCTCCCAGCGAGAGACCCAGATCCACATCACCTGTCAGTAAAAGTCTCTCGTATTGCTCCACGGTAAGATGCATGGGCACGGCATAGTCAGAAAATGCCGCGTCAAATACCGCATACAATTCGTCCACCGAGAATTGCTCTAGAGAAGTAAATATCATACGCGATAAGAAGTCGTCAATAAGATGAGAAGTATGCTGTGTGCGTCGGTCATGTCATCTGATAAAACTCCGTACATACTCTGTCCGATTGTCGCGATCATCCCAGACAGTCAATCGCAGCTCGTGCTCACCCGTGCCTATACGATCATCAAATGTGTAGGTGATACGATCGCCGCGAGAATTGTGTTTCATAAGGATCCACTGACCATCTACTTCTGCCCTGTATTGAAGCTTCCGCGCACTTCCCGAAGTGGACAGATCATCGCTGATCTGAAAGCTCATAGTCTTGCGACTGCGCATATCTTTTCTGAACGACACTGGCTTGATTGTGGGTGCTATGGTGTCCTGGATAAGAGCGTATTCGCCGTAGGAGCGTACGCGCGTTTTTACTGATGCTCCCTCCAGATCCGCTCCGCAGTTAATCCATGGGCCGCTGTCCTGGCATCGCGCTATGATCAGTTTTTCCGTACCATATGCCATATCCTGAGGTATGTCTATATCTATGTCATAGTACTTGTGGATGGGTACGTCTCCTTGACTGAGATTGTGCTGATAGCTGTGCACCGTGGCGGACTTAGCAGGCAATACATCGTATAGGACGCGCGGATCCTCATAGAATGTACCTGCGTCAAATCGCATACGGCCGTCAGCTGATTCCAGTATGGCGTCCTCATCCCATGACCATGTGTAGTTGTAGCTGCTGGCCTTGGGTTCTTTCATGTCAGTGGATCGCTTGAGCCAAAATGAAAGTACGCTCGCATTTCCGTCGCTATCGCTGGCGACCATGCGCACGGAGCGTGCTTTGCCTTCGTAGAGCGCTATGATGCCGCGGTCTCCAGATTCCTTATAGACGTCTAGGAGATTTCCTGGTAGTCGATAGGCGCGATGGTAGTAGGAGGTATTGCGCACACGGTCTTGATAGTCAAGATGGGCATTGAGATAGCGCGTATCATCAAAGGATATACTGTCCAGCTCAAAACCAAATTCTAGCTGCCCATCCACATATACATCTAGGGAGTAGATGCCATTGAGATTGCTGGCGCCATTCATGAGGTCATAGGCCTTAAGCTGCAGGCCTACGCGCCAGGCTCCTATGTCGAGCGTATCACCGCGCACCTTGTACTTGCCCTTGCCCAGGTGGACTAGAGAGTAAGCTTGCTGGTGAAAGTGCCTGTGATCAGGATCTAGGAGATCCACCTTGAGCTTTCTGAGCTGCGGTGGTACCGCATCGCGCACGTCAGCACCATGATGAAGAGGATTGATAGGCACTTCGCTCTCCGTATCGCGAAGCTCAAAGTGTAAATGCGGCCCAAAACTCCTGCCGCTATTGCCCAGTCTACCGATTTGATCACCTTGTGATACAGGGAACTGACTTGGATCTGGATAGAGATTGACCTCGAAGCTCTCTTGTATATACTGCTGCTCTTCCACATAAGCCGCTATGTCTTCGCGGAAGTCGTGCATGTGCGCATAGACACTTGTGAGACCATTAGGATGATCTATGTAGATCGCATTTCCATAGCCTCCAGCTTTCACTGCGACTCGACTGATGTGCCCATCCCAGACAGAGTAGAGGGGATCTCCTACAGTGCCTTTGCTCGACTTTATGTCTATGCCACTGTGAAAGTGATTGGATCGTAATTCACCGAAAGTCCCACTGAGAAGTGGTGTATGTCTCACAGGCATGATCATAGCGCCTTCATCACGAGTCATGCCTGTGCATAGGATGAGAAGCAAGAGCAGAAAATAGTTATAAGCCTTCACGTAAGAGATTTTCAAGATGGTCAAGTGCTTGATAGATGTCCTGAGAACGATCATGGATACCAGTGAGGCTATCTCGGTAGGCAGCGCCTATCGTACTAGAGGCTAGGACGTAGTCGAGTATCAGCTGTGAAGCTTTCTTCTCATACCAGTAACTCTCTTGAGCGGCGCGCTTCTCTTTCAGAGAGGAAGTATGATCGGCGATCCAGCCGCCGATCGCATCACGTACATCGGAGAGTCCAGCACCCGACAGGGCGCTACAGCTCAGTACTGGCACAGGTCCTTCCCTACGCTGGAGAGGCACTGCAGATCTCAGGTGTTTCTGCATGTGACGTACTTGCGGAGCTAGATCGCCGTCATCCTTGGTAATGACAATGATATCTGCGATCTCCATGATGCCTTTTTTGATGCCCTGCAGATCGTCACCGCTTCCTGGCTGCATGAGTAGTATCGTCAGATCAGTAGCTTGAGCAATGTCTAGCTCGGACTGGCCTACTCCGACAGACTCTACATACAGGTAATCAAATGCCGCTGCTGTACACAGTCGTATGACATCATAGCTGCGAGAGGACAACCCTCCTAGCTGTGTGCCTGATGGGCTGGATCGTACGTATGCCTCTGATGATAGAGACAGCTGCGACATACGGGTCTTATCTCCGAGTATAGACCCGCTAGATACTGGACTGCTGGGATCTACTGTGAGGGCGCATATGGATTTACCATTTGCGATATCAGCCATTCCTACAGCGTCTATGAATGTACTCTTTCCCACACCTGGCGCACCGGTGATTCCTAGTCTGATGGTGGGAGATGTCCTGGGTAGACGAGTGAGCAGATCTCGGCTTGCATATCTATGCTGCGCTGCCGTAGATTCTAGTAGAGTGATACATCGGGCGAGCACGGATCTGTCCTTTCCTTGAATCTGCCTGATGATATCATCGGTGATCGTCATATGACAAAGGTATATGGTCAGCAAGAATGCCCAATGCAACTGACTCACGGTTGCAAATTACCGCAAAGCTCACTATCTTCAAGAAATGAGTAGATTGGCTAAGATCTTGGAACGATTGCTAGACCCTAGAACCACGATCACATTCCAAGAACTCGAATATGTGCTGGGTAAGCTGGGATATAAGCAAAAGAAGGAAGGTAAGACTTCCGGATCTAGGAGGGCCTACATCAACCCAGATTCGAATCATATTATTCGAATTCACAAACCACATCTAGGAAACGAATTGAAACGATACGCTAAAAACTACATTACTGAAGAACTAAAGAAGCAGAAACTATTATGACAGATAAATTAAGATATAAGGAGTTCATTGGATCTGTCCATTTCTCATCGGAGGACGAGGTGTTTTACGGGCGAATTGAAGGAATTAATGATCTAGTCACTTTTGAGGGGTCAACAGTGAACAGATTAATTAAGGCATTTAGGGAGGCCGTTGAGGACTATCTCAATCTTTGCACAGAGACAGGCAAAGAGGTTTTCAAATCATTCAAAGGATCTTTCAATGTGAGACTGAATCCGGAATTGCATTCGAAAGCTTTTGAGCATGCAATCATAGAAGGGAAGACATTAAATCAGTTTGTGAAAGAAGCTATTGAACAAAAATTGAAGACTGGATAGATAGCGCCGACCCATAACACGTGATGACTACCTCAGCCACCCTATCGGGATGGCCGCTGGGTATCACCACCCGGTAGGAGGACAGTACTAAGCTGCTATGGTGATAGTGTTAATCTGGTCTTATTTCACATTACCTTAGGAGAGACACCTGAGGTGTCGGGCACATATTTGGGTCAGCCGGTAGCCGATACTTCAACCCTATCAGCGAGTAAATGGCACACGCGTGGCTGCCGGTTATTTATCCACCTCATGCATAATTGTCTAAGACGCCGAAAGTAGTGCCGCCGTCATGGTCTCTATCTGGTAGCTACCACATCCTGGATCTGTGACGGAAGCGAGCTTGCTCTCGTGCATGAGCAGATGATATGTCTGTCGCAGTGTATGATAGTGCTCCTGATCTACTTCAAGCTGATGATCTAGCACTACCGCGTCAGCACCTCCCAGTACTGCCGCTAGCATCTCACAAGTAGCCGTGATGCTCAGAGCTCCCAGGTCAGCACCTGTAAGGCTCAGGTGGCATTCTATACATGCGTGGCTGTGATCAGCAAGACAGCTGCGCAGAGCACGCAGCAGAGAGATGTATTCTATCTGACGGCTGTGTGCAGAGAGTTGTACGACCACAGGATCATCAGGAGAGGTCTTGAGCTGTTGCCTCAGGGTGCGGATGCAGTCTATGGGAGCACTCGCATCTAGAGGGATGATTTTCTCATTTGCCATAGAGGGGGCATCTGATGTTCCATTCGCACTTTCTAGTTGCGAGCGCATGCCATCATGAGAGCGATGTGCGGTGATCCATGGGAGCTCTACTCCACGTAGTAGATCTGGCAGAGAGTCATCAGGCGCCACGATACAGATATGGCTGAGTCCACCTTCGAGAGCTGATATGAGCACGGCATTCTGGCCTGGATAGAATATCTCTCGTAAGACACAGCGATGCTCGGTGAAGAGCGGCTGGTAATCCCGATCAGCCATATCATCAGGAAAGTATATAGGCTCTATAGGAACCTTGACCTTTTGCGACTTGTCAGTCAAATGCTTCTGTAGACCCGATAGGTCGTCAGCGCGAGTTTCTTTGCGAGCACGATGGGCCCATATTTCTCTTGTCTTTGTCATAGCGTCGCAGTACATTCCCAAAGCTATTCATTATCTGGAGAAGCGCACAGAACTGTGGTCCATGCAGTGATGCTTTCCACGCCTGAGACCACGAGCTACATAGAATATGGTCTGAGCAACTTTGGTGCGGCTATGATGTTATGCTAGCGGTTGTACTTTTGCAGCCTTGAATTTTCTACTTTGACCACACAACTATGAGCCAGAATAAAATATATCTTGATAACAATGCCACTACGCCCTGTGATCCTAGAGTGGTAGAGGCTATGTTGCCCTACTTCTATGAGCACCCAGGCAATGCTGCGAGCAGGAATCATCCCTTTGGATGGGAAGCGGAGAGTGCCGTGGATAAAGCGCGTGAGCAGATAGCAGATTTGCTCCAAGTGGATGCTAAGGAGATCATCTTCACATCGGGAGCTACCGAGGCTGATAATCTGGCGCTCAAGGGTGTATATGAGATGTACTCTCGCAAGGGCAACCATATCATTACCTTACAGACCGAGCACAAGGCCGTCTTGGATGCATGCAAGAAGATTGAGAAGATGGGTGGCGAGGTGACATTTCTCAAGGTGCAGCGCGATGGCCTGGTAGACCTAGCCGAGCTAGAAGCCGCGATCACGGACAAGACTATACTCATCTCTATCATGTATGCTAATAATGAGACGGGAGTGATCCAGCCTATGAAGGAAATCGGTCAGATCTGTGAGAAGCACGGAGTACTCTTCATGAGTGATGCGACGCAAGCCGTAGGTAAAGTGCCTGTATACCCTAAGGAACTAGGTATACACTTGATGGCCTTCACAGGACACAAGATGTATGGTCCCAAAGGAGTAGGAGCGCTCTTTGTCAATAGAAAAAATCCCCGTGTCAAAGTCACCTCTCAGATGGATGGCGGCGGTCATGAGCGTGGTATGCGCTCGGGTACACTCAATGTTCCTGGTATCGTAGGATTTGGCAAAGCGGCGGAGATCGCAAAGTCGGAAATGGAAGACGAAGCCGTACGCCTAGCTAAACTGCGCGACAAGCTAGAGCACGCTTTTCTCTCGCAGGTAGAAGAAACTTATGTCAATGGCAGCATCGAGCATCGTATGCCGCATGTGACTAATATCAGCTTTAAGCACGTAGAGGGAGAAGGCCTCATGATGACCTTTAATCAAAATCTAGCTCTCTCCAGTGGCTCAGCATGTACTTCCGCAAGTTTAGAGCCCAGCTATGTGCTGATCGCTCTCGGACTGGGTGATGATTTAGCACACTCGAGCCTCAGATTTAGTCTAGGGCGATTCAACACAGAAGAGGAAATCGATCGCGTGATTGATTCTGTCTCGCAGGGAGTACAGCACATGCGCGATCTCAGCCCTATCTGGGAGATGTACAAGGATGGAGTCGATCTAGAAAGTGTAGTCTGGCAAGAGCACTAGGCCGAGCCAATACCTTTGCGTACCTCCATATCATAGATAGAACTCGGCTGCTGCATGGCTATACTCTGAGTAGTCCACGGTGGTCTGTACTAGACTGGATTAAGACTATGTCATATCAGATAACTGCTAGGTAAATCCTCTAGGAGTGGCGGTATCAATGTGTGAGATTCTCTATAGAGCGGCTATAGATTCTCGCTCTTAAGTTTTGATATTTCTACATCCACTATGATTTAATCGGCACTACGATTTTTTTTAAGTTTATTATTTGTCGTGTGATGTGAATGAGTATGTAGTGTATTACTTTTGATCCATCTACTAAACCAATCAAAAAA
>JAHDBH010000042.1:0-10887 GCA_020630495.1 Saprospiraceae bacterium | reverse complement strand
GCGATAGGATACGCATTCTAAGACATAGAATCTTGAGGTGCATCTCTTGTATGCGCTACTAGATAATTTGAATATGAGAGAGCTAGTGCCAGCATGGTGCTAGCTCTTTTTTCATTTGGCTCATCAGCGTCAGCTCCATGACATCATATCTACTGGCTCGTGGCAACTTATGGAGCGCTACCTTTGTTCATAGATAAAATCGTAAGACTATGGCATACTCAGATAAAGTACTAGACCACTTCAAGAACCCCAAGAATGTGGGAACTCTCGATAAGGACGCTGATAATGTGGGCACTGGCCTTGTAGGCGCACCAGAATGTGGAGATGTGATGAGACTGCAGATCCAAGTGGATGATGAGTCTCAAGTGATCACAGATGCAAAGTTTAAGACCTTTGGCTGTGGCTCAGCGATAGCATCGAGCTCGCTGGCGACAGAGTGGCTCAAGGGTAAGACACTAGATGAGGCGATGGCTATTGATAACATGTCCATCGTGGAAGAGCTAGCCTTGCCACCAGTAAAGATCCACTGCTCTGTACTTGCTGAAGACGCTATCAAAGGCGCCATCAAAGATTACAATGCCAAGAAGACTGCACCAGCTGAGGCTGCGACGCAGTCGTAATCTGACGGTTCACAATGTTATATGTAGCAGATAGCGCAAAGGAGCGCATACTCTCTATCATGGATAGTAATGGTCTGTCTGACGAGTACTTTGTACGAGTGAGTGTGACCAGCGGTGGCTGTAGTGGCCTGAGTTATACGCTTGACTTTGATAATGAGAATCAGGAAAATGACCAGGTCTTTGAGGATAATGATATCAAGGTGGTCACAGATCTCAAGAGCTTCCTGTATCTGTGCAATACCACGCTAGAATTTAGCGGAGGCCTGGATGGTAAAGGCTTTAGCTTTAATAATCCCAATGCCAGCCGCACTTGTGGCTGTGGTGAGAGCTTTGCTGTCTAGATATCAGCTATCTCAATCGTTCCTTTTGCCGAAAGGCAACGTAGCCCTTGGACATAATCTAAACCAGTGAATAGGAGGTAAATTGGCATTTTGCCGAAAGGCATACCTCCAGATCGTTGATACCCTCCAAGAAATCAGCCATTAGACTCGGGCATTTTGCCGAAAGGCACACAGGATATCACGCAGGGAGGCTAATACTTGATGCAGACATTTTTGGGCTCTGTGAAGAATCGCATCGCTTCCCAGCCACCTTCTCTGCCCATGCCGCTGTCTTTCATCCCCCCAAATGGTGTGCGCAAATCGCGCAAGAGCCAGCAATTGATCCATACTATCCCCGCATCTACAGCCGCTGCGACTCGATGGGCGCGCTTGAGATCCGAGGTCCAGATGCTAGCAGATAGGCCATAGCGGACTCCATTGGCTTGAGCGAGCAAATCCTCCTCAGAGTCAAAAGGCGTGAGCGTCACTACTGGCCCAAAGATCTCTTCCTGGATGGTCCTACAGTCCAGCCCAAGGTCTTCGATGACAGTAGGCTGCAGATAATAGCCACCAGCAAGATCGCCACTAAGCTTCGCTTCATCACCACCGCACAGGATCTTTCCATCCTCTTCTCGCGCCACGGCTATGTGCTGTAGCACCTTGGCATGATGCTGCGCAGAGACCAGTGATCCTATGCGTGTACTATCCAGAGATGGGTCCGCTGGAATGAGCTTGCGAGCCTTGGCCACGAAGTCATCCCGAAACTGATTATAAATCGATCGCTCTACATACACGCGAGATCCACAGAGGCATATCTGGCCCTGATTAGCAAACGCAGCTCGGACACTCGTGCTCAGAGCATCCTCATAGTCGCAGTCTGAAAAGACGATTGTGGGATTCTTACCACCGAGCTCCAGGCTAGTCTTGAGGAATCTTGGAGCCGTGATGGATGCGATGTGTGCTCCTGTGGCAGTGCCGCCCGTAAAGGAAATGGCTTTGATATCTGGATGCGTCACTATAGCCTCACCGGCTCTAGGACCAGTGCCGTGTACGATATTGAGCACGCCATCGGGTAGGCCAGCCTCTTGACACACCTGGGCAAGAAGATACGCAGTCATGGGCGTCACCTCGGAGGGCTTGGCGATCACAGTATTGCCCGTTGCCATCGCTGGAGCAATCTTCCAAGTGAGCAAGTAGAGTGGCAGATTCCATGGCGATATGCAGCCCACTACCCCGAGCGGTCTACGCAGCGTATAGTTGATAGCTGGCTGCTCTGGCATGTAGTGCGACTCGGAGGCGTAGTGTATCGCTGCCGTAGCAAAAAACTTGAAGTTGGCCACAGCTCGTGGAATGTCAATATGCCTAGCGAGAGATATTGGCTTTCCTGTATCGCGTGACTCTGCCTGGGAAAATTCCTCGTGACGGGCGGCTATACCATCCGCGATGCGCATCATCACATCGTGTCTGTGAGCATGACTCTGCTCTGACCAGCTAGGGTATGCTCGCGCGGCGGCAGCCATGGCCTGTGAGACATCCGCATCTCCAGAGTCTGGTATCTGCGAATATACCTTGCCAGTAGCAGGTTCATAATTATCTAGGTAGTTGCTAGATGCAGGTGGTGAGAGCTTGCCGCCGATGTAATTTTCTATGTAGATCATATGGCTCGAAAGGTACGCTGTCTCTTGCAGATCTAGCGTGGATAGTAGTGTCTATCTTCGTAGCGTGAGACGATTAATCTGCGTCATAGCATGGCTGATGATTTTCAGCTGGTGGAGTAGCATATGGGCCCAGTCGGGCAAAAGCGTGCTCGTAAAGCATAGTGATCAGTCGACCGTGCTCGATGGCAAGCTGGACGAGGCGCACTGGATAGAGGCGCAGTCGGCGGAAGGCTTTCATCAGTATTTTCCATCAGATACTGCTGATGCACAGTATGATACACGAGTGTACTTTGTCACTACTGAGAAGGCGCTACTCGTAGGCATACATTGTGTTTCCTCTGGAGATGATTACATAGTCCCCACTCTTCGCAGGGACTATAGAGCTGGTGGAAATGACAATCTGACCATCATGATAGACAGCTATAATGATGGTAACAATGCTTTTATGTTTGGCGTGAATCCCTACGGTGTCATACGCGAGGGCCTCATCAGCGGAGGAGGAAGTTCACTGGCAGGATTTAGTACGGCGTGGGATAATAAGTGGAGTGGCGAAAGCTATATAGGAGAGAACTACTGGTCTGCTGAGCTGGTCATACCTTGGACTACGCTAAGATATGCTGAGGGCAGCGATCGGTGGAGATGGAATGCCTATCGATTTGATATGGCGGGCAATGAGCGGACGACTTGGATACGTATACCCAGGGATCAGTGGATATTTAATCTTGCTTTTATGGGCGATATGGTATTTGAGAGACCTCCGCAGGGTGCGGGGAGCAATATCTCACTCATTCCCTATGTAAATGCAAGCGCTGCACAGCTGAGCCTTCCTGACGTATCAGATGTAGAGGTCAATGCCGCGGCTGGGATAGATGCTAAGATCGGCATCACCTCTGGTCTCAATCTTGATGTATCCATCAATCCAGATTTTAGTCAGGTGGAGGTAGATCAGCAAGTGACTAATCTGAGCCGATTTGAGCTCTTTTTTCCTGAGCGCAGACAGTTTTTCTTAGAAAATTCTGATTTATTTGGTTCTTTTGGTAGGCGCGATATCAATCCATTCTTTTCTAGACGGATAGGTATAGCGACTGATACCGTGCGAGATCAGACCATCCAGACTCCAGTGCAGTATGGAATACGACTCAGTGGTAAGCTCGATGAGGACTGGCGTGTAGGCCTACTCAATGCTCAGACAAAATCCTCCCCAGAGCTTGGCATATCATCGACTAATTACTCTGTGGCGACTGTACAGCGCAAGGTGCTCGCGCGATCTCTTGTAAGTGCAATAGTCACGCATCAGCAGCTGACGAGTGACAAGGCAAGCGATGATCTTCTTGAGCGTAATACCGTAGCAGGTATGCAATTTGTCTATCAGTCAGTAGACAATAGGTGGAATGGCACGGCGTATGCCTTTAAAAGTTTCACACCTGATGCGGACAATAAAGAATTTGCTCACGCGCTGCGTCTTCGATACAGCACACTTCTCTATCAGATCGAGGTAGAGCAGAGTCGTGTGGGTGAAGACTTTGAAGCTGCCATGGGATTTGTACCAAGGAAAGATCTACAGCGTCTTGATCTAGGGGCTGTGCGAGCTTGGTATCCTACTTCGGACAAGACTAATCGGGTTCAGCTATTTCTCAATGGTAGCTACTTCTATGAGCCTGGTGGTACCAGGACGGATCATCTCTACTCTGTCGGAGTGGAGCAGGAGTTTGTCAATAATGGATCTATAGGTATACAGTTTTTTGATGAGTTCGTCAGATTGCGCAGCGACTTCAATCCTATAGGTGATGAGGCTGAGGATCTACAAGCTGGGGAGGCATTCAATTTTCGCTATGTACGGATGTTTTTCCAGACGGATCCACGTAAAATCTTTTCCTTTCGATTTAATCCCATATTGGGTCAGTTTTTTAATGGCAATAGATATGGAGTGACCGGAAGAGCTCAGCTGAGACTACAGCCCAAGGTGGGTGTGGGGGTAAACTACAGCGTCAATCATATCAGCCTTCCAGGTGAGCTGGGAGAGAGAACTCTCGTGCTGGTGGGCCCTCGCATAGACGTGACGCTGAGAAAAGATTTATTTATTACAGGATTTTTTCAGTACAATAATCAGATTGAAAATTTCAATGTCAATACACGCTTGCAGTGGCGCTTTGCACCCGTCTCAGACTTATTTATCGTGTACACTAATAATTATTCTACGCTGGACACCTGGCAGGCCACGGATAGAAACCTTACTGTAAAACTGAGTTACTGGCTAAATCTGTGATGTCTGCTGCGCGCATATATTTGGGCGTAAGCCTCCTACTCATCTCGCTCATTTCCTGTGAAGTGGAAAAGCCCGAAGTATTAGGAATTAAAAACTTTGAAATAGCTAAGGTGCATCTGATTTCTCAAGATCTAGAGGTACACTACGACGTGATCATCAGGCACCCGCATGCCATATCCGTGACCCTAGATGAGATCTATACGCGCTTATACCTAGACGGTCGTGATATGGGGGATTGTCTTACCCCTGAGGGCGTGCTGCTGACTGGTAATGATACGTCCATGGTCGCTATCACGCAGCGTATAGACACGAGGAATCTCGTGCGTACCATCCGCTCCTACAAGGGTCAGAAGAGTGTGCTCCTGAGATTGGAAATGGAAGTAAGAATACATGAGTCCATGGAGCACTGGACATTGCCCTATGTCTATGAGTACGAGGCAAATGTCGAGGAGGAGCTGTGGAGGGCAATTAGCTCTATGAGATGAAGTATCTTATGTCACACGGGCGAGTAGTATGCCTCCTACTGCTTGTAGGGCTGATAGTGCAAATCGTCACGTGTGTGACACAGCTTGGATATTTTCATCCAGATGCACACTTTCAGATTGTGGAATTTGCAGGTCAACTGCTAGGACCAGATCATGAGTACCATCATACATGGGAATATGAGAGTCGTATCAGACCTACACTCGCTATATATATCTACGCTGGACTTCACGGCCTGTGTGAGGCAGTAGGGATATCACATCATTTTAGCATTCACATGGTCAGCCGACTTCTCGTGGGTGTAATCTCGTGGTATATTATGAGCATCCTCATACTTAGAGTAACTGAGCGTTATACTCAGGTTGCCGTGTTACTTGGCCTAGCGAGTCTGCATTTCCTTTGGTATATGCCATTTATCAGATCTCACGTCAGCTCTGAGCAGATTTCTGCTGTGTTTCTCATCAGTGCGCTGCTAATCGGAAATTTATATAGCGTGGAGGGAGATCAGCATCGGTTGAGTGTATGGAGGATGATTTTGTCAGGAGCGCTGATGTCCTGCGCTTTTTATAGCCGCTTTCAGATCGCATTTGCCCTGATCGGTGTGGGTATATGGATACTGATCAAGCATGCTCAGAGATGGAAGGTCATAGGCTATCTTGCGATAGGATTTCTCGTAGCATCTGCTGGCTCTACAGCGCTTGATAGTCTGTACTATCGTGAGATGGTATGCACGCCGTATGAGTATTTCTATGCTAATATCGTAGAGGGGGTGGCTTCTACATTTGGGACGAGTCCTTGGTACTATTATATCGTTGAGCTTCTTATTGTATTTGGCTTGCCTATCCTATCTATTGGCCTAGCGATTGCTTGGCTTCGTAGTTTAAAGACTTATTGGTCGTCTGTATTTGTATTGCTGTTTGTGTGTTTTGTCATAGGACATAGTCTGGTAGGGCATAAGGAGGAACGGTTCATGTTTCCAGTGCTGTGGTGCATACCAATTTTTCTTGCGCAGATGGTGGCTTGGTATCGTGTGTCATGGGAGTCGCTTTCGCTGATATGGCGACGCTTGCTAAGCGTGCTCGTGGTGATATGCGGCGTGCTTAATATCATCCTACTCGTAGCGGGCATGACTGTAAACTATGCTCAGCCGCTACACTTTACCAAAAATCTGCACGACTACATGGCTGCCATCTCAGAATTACAGGGACAGCGAGTACGAGTCGCTTATATGATACAGAGTCCCATCGCCACTCCGAGCCAATTGCCGATAAAATACTATGGTCAGGATCTTCAGGAAGTAGTGGAACTCGTGAGGGTAGAGAATATGGCTCAGGTGGATACGATGTCTGTGGACTATCTAGTAGGTAATGTCAAGTATCTGATCAGAAAGTCAACGCAGGATCCAGACGACTCTTGGATGCTTGTGGATGAGGGGCATCCATTTCTTGATTGGATCAATGAGATACTGATCAGTCGCAGGTGGGGCACGGTAGATGACCTGTGGAGGCTCTATGAACGAAAATGAGTCTCTGTAAATCTCTGGTCTACACCGCCTCAGATCAAGACAATCTGGAGATTACAGGCTGTATTATCCTTGCACGGATCAGCGGAAGATATCTAAAAGAGGTATGAGGCATCCATGCCCAGCGTTAGCTCCGCTTGCCTAAATGAACGCTGACAAAAAGATTGATGAATACGTATCTGTTCTGTTCGATCACCATGATAGGTACGCGTCGCGTGAAAGCGTCAATCTGGATACCTATATCCATGGCCTTGACAAACTGATCATAGGCTCCAGGAGCAAGATGAATGCTAGCGCGAGCGTGAGCTCCCACCACCAAAGACGGCTCATCGATACCTGTAAAAAATCCGCTATGAGCACGTATAGCTGTGCGATCAAGGAAAATGTCCTCGTTGTCTTCGCGATATCTGATGGATACGATATTGGCACTCGTGCCGAGATCGTTTTCTACGCTGACTTGTAGATAGTAGGGCTTGAGTATGCCGAGGGTAGGGCCTAGCTCATAGCTGTAGCCGACTGCGATGCCCTTGCGCCGAGTTTTTTCTGAGAGATATCGCTTGCGTCCCACGCTAGCCTTGACATAGAGAAAGCTATTTTGCTTGCCATATACATAGCTGGAGCCTGGAATGATGACCGATAAGCCGCTACCACTACGGTTGACACTCTGTCGATACTCTTTAGGATGGCGTATATAGCCGATCTCAATTTTCTTGTAGCTCGTGGTATAGTAGTTCTTGAGGATACCCTTGTAATAGGCTAGAGATAGACCAGCTGTATGGGCCTTGAGCTCTACAGCTGACTCTTCCTGATAGACGATTCCTTGCAGTCTCGAGTCAATCGTAGCACCGGTGACCCGCTGGGCGCGAGCAACTGCTACGGTAAGGATAAGTGAGATGATGAGCATCAGGCGCATAACACGAATATACTGATCATTCTGTCAATACGGTATGACTGTATCCACGGATTGCCCTGCAGACTACTTTTGGTGATCCTATCTTAGCGCTTTCTATGGATCCACGTATTTCCCCTGTCACGCTGCTACTCGTGGTGCTTGCATATTTTGCGGTGCTGATGCTGATCTCGGCAGTGACCAGCAGACGAGCGAGCAATGAGTTATTCTTTATAGGAGAGCGAAAATCTCCTTGGTATCTCGTGGCCATAGGTATGATAGGAGCTACGCTTAGTGGAGTCACTTTCATCAGTATACCAGGATGGGTCCAGGGCGACCAGTTCAGTTACATGCAGATGGTGCTAGGCTATCTACTGGGTTATTTTATCATAGCCACGGTCCTTATGCCCATGTATTACCGTCTCGGACTTACGAGTATCTATGCTTATCTGGAGCAGCGTTTTGGTAGGATATCCTATAAGACGGGGGCAGCGTATTTCCTTCTGAGTCGGACGATAGGAGCGGCGTTCAGATTGTATTTGGTCGCGCTCGTCTTGGATGCATTTGTGATGGGTCCTTTGGGAATAGGTTTTTCTGCGACGGTCGCCATTGCGATAGTGCTGATATGGATTTATACTTTTCGAGGCGGTATACGCACTATCATCTTTACGGATACTTTTCAGACGGTGTTTATGCTTACGGCTGTAGTGGCTAGTATTGTAAGTCTGTGTAGTCTGATGGATAGTAACATCGGTGACATGATTACTCGAGTCCAGGAGTCGGAGATGTCTCAGATATTTCACTGGGAATCGGGCTGGAGCGACAAGCAAAATTTCTTCAAGCGCTTCTTGGCAGGAGCTTTCATAGCTCTCACGATGACGGGGCTCGATCAGGATATGATGCAAAAGAATCTCTCCTGTAAGAGTCTCGGTGATGCACAGAAAAATATGTTTAGCTTCAGCATTATTCTAGTAGCTGCTAAATTGATCTTTCTATTTCTAGGTGCTGTCTTGTACCTGTATATGGCGGATCAGAATATAGAAATGCCCACTCGAGTCGTGGGAGGAGAGCTCAAGATAGCGACCGATCTAGTATATCCTACTATTGCGATGGAGTATCTTCCTGTAGGAGTCTCCATCATATTTATACTAGGTCTGGTAGCCGCTGCCTATAGCAGTGCAGATAGTGCATTGACGGCTTTGACAACTTCATTTTGCATAGATTTTTTGGATTTTGAGAAGCGCAGTGACGAGCATCTGCCGAGTGCTACAGCTAGTGTGGTGGAGGGCGGTAAGCGGTCTGTCGACCAAATGCAAAAGCGCCAGAGACTGTATGTGCATGTAGGGTTTTCAGTGCTGCTCTATGTGGTAATTCTATTCTTCTACTCACTGCAAAATGACGCCATCATCGCAGAGATATTTAAAGCCGCTGGATATACCTACGGTCCGTTGCTCGGACTATATGCATTTGGGTTTTTGACAAAGCGTCAAGTGACAGATAAATATGTGTGGCTTGTGTGTCTCTTATCTCCCATATTGACATATTTGATTGTGCAAAATAGCACATTCCTATTGGGTGGATACAAATTTGACTTTGAGCATCTTATACTCAATGGATTTTTGACTTTTGTAGGTCTTTGGATTACGGGAATGATACGCAGGGCAAGGAAGAGATGACACCTCTGGTGCGATCTCTGTTTGCATACCAATAGGTAGCGCTACGATCATAGATATATATCGTCAGGAAATGTACTCAGTTTCACACTTGACGACTACACCCAAAATGTCTGTGTTTTAACGCAGAATAGTTTTCTCTTGTATGTCTGTAAGGGTAGTCGACTTGGAGAGACAATGTACTGATAAGTGCAAGATCAATGGCGCTACCAAGAGCGAATGCTTGTCCCAGCAGTACGAGTAGCTTGCCTCCAGCATCATAAACAGAAGTATTGCAAGCCACTGAAATCTGATGTGACTGTCCACTAAGTATTTTAATGAAATCAAAAGTAAATACAGAGCACTTGCTACTAATACGGCTGACAGCGGATACGCCCCATAGGATGTCCAAGACAGGACTATATCTAATAACCCAGCTGTATCTGGTAAGTGACCAACGCTCATGTCAGCATTGACCTGCGTAGGCAATGCTATGAGGACTTGTACAAGTGCTACAACGAAGCAGCCACCAAAAACTTTCAATGAAATGCTCCTATAAAATAAGAGGGTGGCTGGTAGTACCCAGAGCCCTATGAGCGCCAAGGAGTAGTTGAGATCTTGAAAAGTAAATCGAAATGCGGATAAGGAATTTTCTGCATACATGCCATCAGGAAAATTGCCCGAGTTGACTCCGTCCCAAAGCATATAGAGCGGCAAGAACAACACACCGGCAAATAATGGTGCCATGATCGACTTGAGTCTGTCAGCGGCACTCACGCTAGATGTAGTGAACAGTGATGATATCCCAGCAGCAAGTGGAATGATGATAAGTAATTGTCTAGTCCATAGCGCTAAGCCCCACAGTAGTCCTGCTAGGAGATAAGAATCCTTCTCATAGTAGAGCCTGATTGCAACGTAGCATAGTAAAAGACCAAGCACATCCGTATAAAGTAGAGGGCCACACATCACCAAGAAGTAAGGATAAAACATAAATGCCAACCAAGTCACCCAGCTAAAGCGATGGGTAGATAAATAGGTGGCTATGTGATAGAGCAACGCTCCAGAAATCCAAAGGTGTAATATGCGCATCAGTACCCAGGATGCATCAGTAATACGGAGTATCAGAGAATATACCCAAAAATATAACGGGCCCATAGGAGATTGGAGCTCTGTGATACTTTTTTTCAGTCCAGGCCAGTCTGTGGCTAGTCGATAAATTTCTGGATAGAAGAGACGCTCATCCCATAGAGCCTGCTTGGGCAGCACTAGGACCACTATTGCAGCTATCACGGCGTAGCTGATTGCGAAGAGTGCTGGACTAGGAAATCGGGTACGCAGGGCTGCGATCATGTTGATAAAGGTACTCTATACTGTCTGTATATTTTATAATAGGCATTTCTCACAAGGCATGGATTTATCCTCTTCTACTTACATGACTTGTCCTGTTGCAAGCTCCAGAGTCATACCATAAAAAAAG